>JANHAK010000218.1 GCA_024464195.1 Methanomassiliicoccales archaeon
ATTCAAAACGAGAAATAATTTCACCCTGAGGCGTCAATTTCGTTCCAGCATGGTATAGTGCTTTGCCCATTCTCGTGAACTTCGGATTGATGATAGCGATTGTGAGCAAACCATCATCAGCCATATGCGCGGCAATGTTCCTTAGTACCTCCTCTTGTTCTTCTGTGTCGAGAAGATGCATGAATGAGTTGTAAGGAAGGATGGCCAATTTGAATCGTTTCGATGCTCTAAACGATCTCACATCGCCCTGGATGATATCGATTCTTTCTTGGATCTTTTCATCAAGAAGTTCAATTTTCTCAGCGCACCGATCGAGCATCGCCGAGCTCCTATCGACACCAGTTACTTCGTAACCTTTCTCAGCAAGCGGTAGAAGAATTCTGCCTGTGCCACACATACAGACGAGAATCGGCGATCCCGCTGTTTCAGCGAGTTGAACATAAAAATCGATATCCTCTTTAAAATCTTCCGTCCAGATATCGTAGTATTTTGCCGATGCTTCGTATTCATCCAGGCTTTCGAATGCTCCCTTATCGCTTGTACCCGATCTTCCTGAGGAACTCATGTCTTTCTTTAACTTTTTCATCGCTCTCGACTCCCACTGGTGGTTGACCATCAATCACTCCTATGATCCCACGTCCTCGTTGCGATTCAGCAACGATCACTTCGACTTCATTGGCAGTCGCACAAAAAATCGAACAGATTTCTGAAACGTCCCTGATGTTCTTCATAACATTAATCGGATACGCATTTCGCAAGACAATGATAAAGGAATGGCCAGCGCCAACTCTCATTGCATTTCGACTTGCGCAGGATTTCAATTCATCATCATTACCCTCAACCCTCACCAGCCTGTCCTGCGAAGCCTCGCAAAATGCGATCCCGAATCTAATGTTAGGTGTGGCAGTAATGAGCGCCTCGTAAAGGTCCTCGGCCGTCTTGATAAAATGTGACTGACCGATGATAACGTTCGCATCGTGTGGTTTCTCGATGAGCACCGATTCAATCTTCATCTTTTCATCCCAGTGTATACATTATCTCCACTAATAAAAATCTTTAGAGCCGGAATTGATACGATTAGAAGTGTTTGCAATAGTGAAGTACTATGGCTTTCAAAATGTCGATCTACTAGAAACTTCAAAGAACGATTACCGCTCCACTTTCTCTAATTCTCGCGGGACGATGAATCTTCTCGAGGTTCGAAAGCAGTGTTAATATCGTCGCTCATCGATTCAATCTTGTGTACTATTTCGGGCCTGCAGGATATCCAGAGGGTAGCAAAGGACCAGTTGACGCTCTTGAACGAATTAAGATTCTCGGTCTCAACGCGCTCGAGGTTCAATTTGTCAGGCAGGTCATGATGTCTGAAGAGAAAGCGAGGTTGGTTGGCGAAAAAGCAAAGGAGTTTGGTATTCTGCTGAGTGTTCATGCGCCTTATTATATCAATTTCAACTCTTCCAATAAAGAGACGGTCAAGAAAAGTGTGGAATGGGTGTTGAAATCGGCGAGGGCTGCTGGTGCGATGGATGCATGGATCGTTGTCATTCATGCCGGTTCTTATGGGACTACACCTCCCGACGTCGCGACAAAGAATATTATCAAAGGCATCAGAAGCTGCCGCAAGAAGCTGGAAGAGGAGGGTTACAACGTGCATCTCGGGCTCGAGACGATGGGGAAGAAAGGTTATTGGGGAACACCCCAGGAAATTGCAAAAGTTGTCGAGGAGATTGAAGGCACCTGTCCAGTAATCGATTTTGCGCATCTTCATGCAAGGAGTAACGGCAGTATCAGGAGGGAAGATGATTTTGAAAACTTGATTAAGTCATTTGAAGAGATCTATACTGGACGTCTTCACATCCATTTCAGCTCGGTGGAATTTACTGATGCTGGTGAGAAGAAACACTTACCTCTCGATGCGAAATCTCCGGATTTTGCACTTCTCGCACCTTGCCTGAAAAGAAGATCTTACGACATCACGATTATCAGCGAGACCCCATTACTTGAAAAAGACGCAGTGAGGATGAAAGAAATACTCTCGAATATAAAGGATTAGATTTTTAATTGAAATCCTCAAGCCAATGGAAACAAGAAGGGTTTATCGAGATCGCAATGAACGAAATTTCTCACTTCATGCCATTGCTTGAGTGGTTATGATTATAACTAAATATCTCAATGGAGATTATCAATACCTGAGACTGGTGGTTTATTGAAGGCCAACCGCTCTGTAAATAATGAGGATCATAATCTAATAGAATTCGATTGCCCCGAGTGCGGGACGCATATTGTCGGTGAAGTATCGAAATGTCCAAAGTGTGGCGTCGAATTTGTGATCGAGGAGGTCATCGAAGTTGAATGTCCCAATTGCGGAGCGGTTGTTCCTGCCGACCTCGAAC
>JANHAK010000219.1 GCA_024464195.1 Methanomassiliicoccales archaeon
GCCACATTCCCAGCACCTGACCTCATAGACCATTTACTCGATCCTCCTACAGCCAGACCCTGGCTTTGTCACCCATGTGTCGCATCTAATACCATTTGTTTCGTAAACTTTCTTCATCGCATCGGCGATTGCTCTGCCGTTGACTTTTTGCATATCGAATATTGCGGCAATTGAAGGACCTGAACCGCTAAGAAACGCTGCACTAGCACCCATTTCCTTCGCAGCCTTTTCAACCTCGTGAAGGTGAGGAATGAGGTGCGCCCTTGAAGGCTCGACGACGATATCCATCACGTTGCGACCTATGAGGCTGATGTCCCCCTTCACCATTCCGAGTACCAGACCCGACGCGTGACCCACATGATACACAAGCTTCTTCAACTCCACTTTTTCCGGAAGGACTTTTCTCGCCTCTTTTGTTGAAATGAAAACGTCAGGCATGACGGTAACGATACCGAGATTAACTGGGGGCTCTATCCGTTCAACTTCAAACGGATCGTAAGAAGTAATGATTGTAAATCCACCCAAGATGGCTGGTGCGACATTATCTGCATGAAATCCACCTGAAGTTACCTCCTCTGCTCTCGCCGCACAGGCGATGAGCTTTTCGGCAGGCAGCGGTTTTTCAAGAAAAAGATTCGCTGCGAATGCGCCTCCCGCCGCAGAAGCGCCCGAAGACCCCATGCCGCTTCCCGGCCTAATTCCCTTTCTGATTGATATTTCAATACCGAAATCAGCACCTCCAGCCTTCAGAACTTCCATTGCTGCAATACCTGCCGAGTTTCTCGAAGGATCCATCGTGATGCGTTTGCTATCAGCGCCACTGATTGAGGTGATAAAAACTCCCTTTCTAGCCGCCCTTTGCGCTTCGATGACATCATATGGTTCGTTCAAAGCAAGACCAAATACGTCGAAACCCGCCCCAATATTCGAAAGAGTTGCAGGCGCAACGACAGTGACCTTCTCGTAGTACATTAGATACACCTTAATTCCATCAAGAGTGATTTGGCAACATTCATATGTGGAAATAAAACTTTCTTATGGCATCTGTCAACTGAGTTCATGTAAAGCAGAATCTTGTGTCTCATATTATGAAAATCGAATAGAGAAAGACGATGATCGGTCATCTAGGGAGTTAAAATACATTTAAAACTGATCCAAATTAATACAGAGTTCGCAGAATAATTTAAGAACTCAATAGAATTTATCCGGACGCCCTGGTGAGATCCTGAACGCTCCAGACATAAGTATTTCTGTCATTGTGCTGTTCATCGTCTTTGTTCTTATTGCGATACGCCAGGTTGGAAAATTTCGCTTTAAAATTTGGCAAATTATGCTTTTTGGAGCGTTTGCCGTCCTTATCACGGGCCAGATAAGCCCGATTGACGCGCTCCTTTCGATCGATATTGACGTAGTGCTATTTCTTTTCGGAATGTTCGTTGTTGGCGAGGCACTTTACGAGAGTGGCTATCTTTTTTATCTCGCACACAAAATTTTCAAGAAGGCGAAAAACGTCGACCAGCTCATTCTTTTGATCCTTTTTACCATTGGCATACTATCTGCATTTCTGATGAACGATACCCTTGCAATTATTGGTACACCTCTCGTCCTTCATTTTGCGACACGGTTCAAGATTTCCCCTAAGCTTCTCTTGCTTGCACTTGCATTCTCTGTCACGACTGGCAGTGTCATGAGTCCCATTGGGAACCCGCAGAATCTCCTTGTTGCTATCAATGGAAATATACAGAGTCCGTTTGTCACCTTTTTTTATTATCTGGCAATTCCAACATTCATCAACCTGTTTGTTTGCTACATCGTTTTGAAATTGTTTTATCGAGATGAATTCAAAAAAGAAACAACAGATAATAACGAATCACCCGTGACGGATCCTCACCTCGCGCTTGCATGTAAAGTCTCGCTTATATTGATTTTTGTTCTCGTCGCTGTGAGGATTGCGCTTTCATTTGCAGGTTTTGGTAAAGAATTCAGACTAACTTACATCGCACTCGTCGCAATGTTGCCAATACTTGTTATCAGCGATCAGCGATGGAAGGTATTGAAGAATATCGATTGGTATACCCTCATCTTCTTCGCATCGATGTTTGTGTTGATGGCTAGTGTTTGGCAATCCGGATTCTTTCAATCGCTGCTCGCTGAGTCGAGTTTTGATATCGCCTCGGTTCCGATGATCTTGGTTATCAGTGTCGTATTGAGTCAATTCATCTCAAATGTCCCCTATGTCGCTCTCTATCTACCTCTTCTTTCTGAAGTTGGAATATCCACGCACGGCCTAATGGCACTGGCAGCTGGAAGCACGATCGCTGGAAATCTCCTTATTTTGGGCGCTGCGAGTAATATTATTATAATACAAAATGCAGA
>JANHAK010000220.1 GCA_024464195.1 Methanomassiliicoccales archaeon
GATGTTAACCCCGGCCTCTTTTGCGTATGCGAGGGCCGCGACTTCAACGTCAACACCGAGCTTCTCTTGAATCTTGTTGATTTTTGCAACAGCCTCCCTCCTCGGTATTCCAGCAATTGCGATACGATTGAGAATTGTTGAAAATAACGAAGGCTCCTCTCTTACTTCTTCTAACACCCTTTTGCTCGGTCTGAAATTGATTGGAATCTCGACTTTCTTGTAATCAAAAGTTGGCTTGATAAGACCATCGGTTCTGGTGAGCAATCCATTTTTTAAACCAATTTCCAAAAGCCTTTGTGCTTCCTTTGGTGTGAACCAGCGATAATCCATTGAAACAGAGAAAACTAATTCTTTCTCTGCCAAAACGCTCTTTCCTTTTCTCTTGAAAACGAGAGCCAAACACGTCATCAGTTCTTCCATTTTTCACCTCTTGCCATCTCTTTTGTGATTGGTCCATTCATCGTTTGTCAAGAGTAGTATGAAATTCTTATGTAATATAAATCTCAGTGAGTGTCGATTAGATCGATCACGTTGATAATTGTCCTCATGTTTCATTCATTCTTGATCGATATTCATTACGAATGCCAAATGAATTCGATGATGCCGTGGTTACTGATTCATGCCAGTTCTTCCCTTCAAAAAAGCCATCGCATCTTCATAGAGTGCAGAGATAACCCACCTGTGCTTTTCGACCTTTTCCATTTTGGAACCGAAGGGTTTAGTCTTGATCTCAACCTTTTCAAAATTAACAACAAGCCAACTGTCTTTTTGATCATAATAGAGGTTTCTAATAATGGCAAGGGGCAAAATGAACAATGGACGATCGCCTGCTTTCATTGTCCTTTCAATAAGATCGAGTTTCTTTCGTTTCATATCGTATTCCCTACGCAAAAGGAATCGTTGCTCGTAACTTTTCGATTTCTCAATCGCTTCTACGAGCTCCCTCAGTTGTGTAGCGAATTCTTCCTCATAACTAGCCATCGATCTTCTTCCACCAACAACAGCTGAATCAGTAATCCCAACAGCGAATTCTTTACTTCTTAATTCCCAGCCTGAGACCAGGACTGCAGAGTGTGGAGGCCAGCTAAATTCTTTGAAAGCTGGCCATGGAATCACTTTCGTCACAACTTGGCCTGTTCTTTTTTCAAAATCTTTCTTGTAAATCTCTTCGAGCTTCTTGAGTTCAATCTTGCAGACATTGCAAACTCCTTCCTCTTCAACAATTAATTTTGAACCAGAAGTTGTGATGTACCCTTCAACCATTTGGCAAATGCTGCAGGTTTTCATAATGCATGCGTCTGCCTTATATGACAACAGGCATCACATATTTTTGCATGTCACCGTTACCAAGGGAGATCCTAGGGAGGAGCAATAGAAAAATCGACGATCAGAAAACCAAGTAGAAGAGACATACGATTTGCGAATTTGACATCAGTGCATTAAAAACTGAGTTCATTGGATGTAAATGGAATTTGGTTGCAATTATCTTCTGTTCTATTGAATCACTGCCAGCGTCAAAATTCTGAGCACATCGATAGTTATCCTTATATAGAAGAACAAACATTTCAATCGTACCAACTTCGTGCTGAAGTTGAAATCTGTATTCAGAGGAGGTATTAAGTATGGGAATGGGAACAACACCAATTCTTATCCTTAAAGAAGGCACGAAGCGTGACAGGGGAAAGGATGCACAGTATAACAACATTATGGCAGCGAGAGCGATTGCCGATGCTGTGCGAAGCACCCTCGGTCCGCGCGGCATGGATAAGATGCTAGTCGACAGTATGGGCGACGTGGTTATCACCAATGATGGTGTGACAATTCTGAAGGAAATCGATGTGGAACACCCCGCGGCAAAGATGCTAGTCGAGGTTGCAAAGACTCAGGATGAGGAATGTGGGGATGGAACCACAACCGCAGTCGTTCTCGCTGGAGAATTGCTGAAGAAGGCAGTTGACCTGATCGATGCGAACGTTCACCCAACCATTATCAGCGGTGGCTACAGACTTGCGGCGCAGAAAGCGATAGAGTACCTTGATGCCATTGCGATGCCTGTTTCCATCAATGATAAGGAAACGCTGAAGAAGATCGCGATGACCGCGATGATGAGCAAAGCGGTCAGCGGAGTGCGTGCACATATGGCAGACCTTGCCGTTGAGGCTGTAACTTCTATCGCAGAGAATGTAGACGGGAAGTGGACTGTTGATCTCGATAACATACAGGTCGTCAAGAAACAGGGCGGCGCGATGGAGGATACTCAGTTGGTCAAAGGAGTTATTCTTGACAAGGAGCCAGTTCACCCTGCGATGCCGAAGAGGGTTGAAAAGGCGAAGATCGCGCTCGTTGATGCCGCTCTTGAGATCAAGAAGAC
>JANHAK010000221.1 GCA_024464195.1 Methanomassiliicoccales archaeon
CGATACTCCAATCCTTGTGACGTTATCCATAGCAATTAAATGACATTGACTTTTAAATCTTAAGATATTTTCTATAATTCGTCTACAGTTCTTTACGCGCGGACTTAATTCTTTTTAAGTAAAGCCCTCTATCGTATAAACACCGAATCGATTTAATCGCTCTCGTCAGCGAATTATATGCCGGTATTCTTTTTTCTTCGAAGCGACGGAGCATCGGTCTCGGCACACTTCCGCCTATGCAACAAATAATTGTCGGTTTCCCTCCTTTCTTGATCTTCTCCTCAGCAATGTCAACAAGGCGGTTTGTTAACAGAGGCGGCTGAAGTTGGAGAAGCACCAGTACCGCATCGACGCCCTTTTCTTTCTGAATAATTTCCAAGACTTCACCATACATCTCATCTGTCACACTACCAGTGAGGTCGATGGGATTTTCAACGGAAGCAAAATACTGCGTTCTTTCCCTGATTGCTTTCTTGCCTTCATCGCTGATCTCCGCAAGCCTCATGCCGACGCCCTTTTCTTTTGATTCAATGTAATCGGTGGCTATGACGCCGAAACCGCCTGTGCTGCTGACAACTGCAATTCTGTCTCCGTCGATATGATCAAGATATGCAAGGGCTTTTGCCATGTCCAGTAATTCGATTTCATCGTAAGCCCTCTGGATTCCGATTTGTTTGAAGATGCCGCTGACCAAAGCATCTGATCCGCTGGCTATTGCGCCGGTATGTGATGATGCTGCCTTGGCTCCTTTTTCAGTACTACCTACCTTTATTGCAACGATCGGTTTTTTTGGTGTGATTTTCTTGCAGATTTCAACAAACTTCTCTCCATCTGAAAAAGATTCGAGATACATCGCAATTGATTTCGTTCGATCATCTTTTGCGAAATATTCAAGATAGTCATTTTCGTTGAGATCAACTTTATTTCCAAGACCAACACATGCTCTAATCCCAATGCCCGCATCCTCAGCCATTTCATAAATCCCGCACATTATAGAGCCACTCTGCGAGATCACGGAGATATCGCCATCATTAGGTCTTGGGCTTCGCTCCTTTGGAACGAAAAGTGTGTCAAGCTTGTTCGCGGTAACGATAATACCTAGAGTGTTTGGCCCCACTAGTCTGGTTCCCGTGCCCTTCAAAATGTTGGCAATTTTCCTTTCCAGGGCCTTACCTTCTTCTCCGATCTCCCCAAAACCAGCCGCTACAGAAATGACAAAAGGAATTTTTTTCTCCACACATTCTTGGATGATCGGCGGTGTGATCTTTGCAGAAACAGCGAGGATTGCTAGATCCACTGTTTCTGGCAGATCTTTCACGCTCTTATAGACCTTAAGTCCATTGATGACACTTTCATTGGGATTGACGAGATATAATCTGAAATTTCCATTCATCAAGTTGATCAAAATTGTATTTCCGATCTTTCCTGGTTGAGCGGAAGCGCCGACAAGGGCGACGCTTTTCGGGTTGAATAATGCATCTAACTGGCTAACCATCGTGCCCTTGAACGAAACTCATGCTTAAATCTTTTTCATCTAATTTTATTTATCTTTCTGAATAAGTGACTCCCAATGAAGAAAAGGATTGAATTTTATCAGGTTATAAATTGTAATTCGAAGATAAGAAGAAATTAATAAACGAGTCGAACCTTCCTCAGGTGTGCATCGTGATGGTTCGTGAAATTGAGCTCATAAACTTACTTCGAGATATTATGAGTGATCTTCTTCGGAATCGGGGGAATGTGGCAATATCATTCTCTGGAGGGCTAGATAGCAGCATTCTTGCATCGATTGCATCGGAGTATTGCACACCACTTCTTTATACAGTCGGAATCGAAGGTTCACATGATATCTATTTTGCAAGTATTGTATCTGAAAAATTAGGCCTCCCATGGAAGAAAATTGTCATCACCGAGGAAGATATCATTGACGCGATTCCGAAGTTGGCATCGATAATTTCCAATCTCAATCCTCTCGTTCTCTCTTACGAGCTTCCTCTGTATTTCGTTGCATTAAACGCCAAAGAATCAATTATCATCAGTGGGCAGGGAGCTGATGAGCTGTTTGGAGGATATAAGAAGTACGAACTTCTTTCTACGGAAGAGCGGGAAAAGTCGATGAATGAAGATTTGACAAAATTGCTCAATACAGGAATCGATTTGGAAAGAAAGATCGCCGCACATTTTGATAAAGTGATCGTGCAGCCGTATCTTAGTCCAAAATTTATCGGTCTTGTGGGGAACATCCCTATCGATGAACGAATGAAGGGCGGTCTCCGAAAGGGGATTCTAAAAGACGTCGCAAGAATTCTTGCTCTCGATGAAATCGC
>JANHAK010000222.1 GCA_024464195.1 Methanomassiliicoccales archaeon
ATTCGGACTTGGAGTTGAAGTGCAATGAGAATTATCCTCTTGGGGTCTGGAAAAATTGCTGAATTTCTAGCGCGCTCGATGCCAAACATCATCATCATTTCCAGTGACTCTGATGTTGTTAATGATTTGAAGAGTTTATTGCCAGAATCGCAAATCATTTATGGAAAATGCGATGATGAGGAGACGTTTCAGCAGGCGGGAATTCAAGACGCCGAGGTAGTGATCATCGCATTTGAGGATGATGATGAAAATCTAAGGATTGCGAATTTCATAGAGCAGTTCGCTCCAAAAAAGGTCCTCATAGTTATAAATGATCCATCAAGAATTCTAGCATTCCAGAAATATGGTGTGGAAAGTGTTATATGCCCACTAGTAGAAACAATGAAAAGAATTGAGAATCTGGTCTATCCACAATCGCAGAGAGTTTCGGAATTCATCGTTCTCGAAGAATCTGAGCTTGTTGGCAGAAAATTGATGGATATGGATCTACCAGCAAACACATCGGTCATCGGTGTTCTGAGAGGACATCATCTGCTAGCTGCGGAAAAAGATTTAGTACTTCAAAAAGGAGACCACATTATACTTTGCACGCTTGGCGTTTTGCCTGCAGTAATGGAAGAAAAGCTATTCGGGAAGGGAAGAAAACCAAACCCCTTTGCTAAAGTTGTCACCATAATTGAGGATAAATACGACTTCAGTAGCGTGCTCCCCGAAGCGAGTTATCTCGCTCATTATACGGGATCAGAACTGGTTGTGGCATCAACGGATCAGAAGATTGCTCAGACGGCAACTGATGGTCTCAAAGATTCTGACACTAGCTGCACGACAATAATTCTCGAGAAATTTAATGCAATCCGATCGTTCCTTCACGATTCTGTAATATTAAAAGGTGAGGCATGTCTTGCTATTCAGCCAAGTGATGTATTTATAAGAGAATTGAAAAGGTTGACAAGCAATCGAATTTCTTTTTCGACCGTTCGAGCGATACTTCTCTGCAAAGGCCTCTTTCCATATAGAAAGATTCTTACATTATTCGACGGCTCAATGGAATCAGAAAAATGCCTTGATTTTTCTATCAGAGTGGCGATTAACCTCAATTCAGGATTACACATCATTTTGCCATTTGACATGAGACACGAGATCGAGGATAAACTTCTGTATCTGAAGAGACTCGGAAGAAGGTATGGCGTCGAAGTCAATGAAGAACCTGTCGAGGGAAATCTCATGATCGAAATTGTCAGCAGAGTCAGATCGGGGGAATTTGATTTATTCGTATATGCGATTGATTCAAGGGCCATCAAGAAAGACATTCTAAATCGCATTATTACTGAAGCGCCGATCAGCGTTATGCTCGTAAAGAGATAAATCTCAGATATTTTTCAGATTCTTTCTAGAAGCAAATTTTAAATGTTGAAAGGCGGTAAGGAGCTGGCAAGTGCCGAGGTGGCCCAGTCCGGTAAGGCGCGAGCCTGGAGTCGATAAATTGACGGGGAGCTCGTGGCGCTATGCGCCTCGGGAGTTCAAATCTCCCCCTCGGCGCTCATCATAATTTTTTTGTAACCAAGATATCAATTGTTGCTATTCATCTGGAGGCTAAGGGATTAAAATTTTCATAAATATCGATCGCCTCTCTAGATCTGGGCTTCTCAAGATACAACTTTTTGACCAGGTGACACTTATCTTCTAAGTACATTCTGTTATACCCAAGAATCTTCCTGAAAAGCTATGATGCGATACAAACTGGATTTCACGAAAAATCGAGAGTGATATACTGGATTTTGCACGATTTCTTCATACAAGGGAATTAATTCAAGAAAAGGTTAAGTTAAGATATTTTCCAGAGAGAATGCTATATAGTATCACGCAGCGATACACTTCGCGAAATGCCAATCCATCGGAGGTATACTATTGAAAGTTAATGTCGATCTTCGCCTCAAGGATGTGCCAGGTCAGCTTGTCCTTGCGCTTGAACCAATTTCAGCTAACGGAGGAAATATCGTGGGAGTGGTCCACCACAGGGATGTCGTCGTTGGTGGGCATATCACTGTGAACGTAACATTCGAGATCAAATCAGAGAAAACCCTCGAGAGAATTCTTGAAACTTGGAAGGAGAGGGAAATAGATGTTGCTCGTTTGGGCTCAATCTATGAGACCATTTCAATCGAATATCTTCTCGTCGGTGATATCAGTACAGGTGAATTAAATAACATTGTTAAAGAAATCGAGTCGATGGAGGACCTTGAGTCGATCAATATCCGCTATTCAGTTTCACATCTTTCGAATGGAAAGGCA
>JANHAK010000223.1 GCA_024464195.1 Methanomassiliicoccales archaeon
GTTATTGAGATTAGGCATAAGATTAATTATTGTTAAACTAGAATTACAAAGTCTACGAGAGTCGAGTCAAAGAATCGGTATAGGGCGAAGAACAATGATCGCAAGACCTTTTTGTATCGAGGATAGAGAGAAAATCATTAAGTTGCTGTGTAACAACATCTGGCCTGCGAAGGAAATAGGTGTAGAGCCCACAAAATATTGGAATTGGAAATTTCTCCGGAATCCGATTGCTTCTAACATCATCTGCGTAGTTGAAGAAAAAGGCGAAATCATTTCTCATGCAGCCGCAGTTCCCATCTTCATTTGGGTGGGCGGGAAGGTCGTATCAGGATCGCAAGGCGTTGATGTCTTTACCCACCCTGCGTATCGTCGCAGAAACGCCTCAATGCTCGCAATAGAATGCAGAAACAAGCTAAGGAAAATTTTGAATTTTCAAATCGATCTCGCATTTACGAGCGATCGATTCCATGCTGATTTTGCGAAAAAGAGCGGGCACAAAGAAATTGGCGTTGACATGATCCGGTATGAGCTCATTTTGAGACCTTCCCTTTTTTTCAAACGTGGCTTCCTAGGAAGAGTAAAGAAGTTCCTGTACGAGCGATACATCCTTCTGAGAAACTTTTCTATGAATAAGGTATTCAGAATCAATAATTTGAAGATCACACCAGTGAGCAAGTTCGACGAAAACGTCAATGAGTTGGTATCATCAGCATTAGTCCAATTTGATCTTGCTGTTTTCAAGGATCATAAATACCTTAACTGGAGATACATTGATGAGGATGCTGGAGAATTTGATATCCTTATCGCGAAAGAGAACGGAAGAGATCTTGGTTATGTTGTCTTCAAATTCATTCAGAATAAGCCAGTAAAGTATGGTGAGATCGTTGATATCCTCGTGAGACCTCATTCTAATGACGCTGCGATCCTTCTTTTGCTCAAAGCGATTGAGTGCCTCTTTAATAGAGGTGCTGTTAGTGTTTATTGTTGGCTTCCGAAAGGACACCCCTACGTATCATCTTTGAAAAAAATCGGTTTCTTGCGTGCCAGAAAACAAAGAGATCAATCGATGATCATTCTCTACAATGACCGAAGCGATGAAAAAATATTCCAAACAATTGCCCAGCGTAAGAGAAAAAAGGCTCACTTTATTCTTGGCGACTCTGACTGGATTTGAACGATTTTGACGATTATCGGTATGTCCAATGCCATAATTCACTGCAATTTACATTGAATTCGGCTAGGCGCATTTTAAGACTTTTTCATTATAGAGATAAAAAAGAATTATTAATTGCAAAGCATTTTTCGATGCGTGGAAATTATTAGAAGAGGCGCTGAGGCAGAAATCAGAGTAGATAGGTGGATGGGGCGAACAGTCATCGTTAAGAGCAGAGTACCAAAGAATTACAGGCATCCTGAGCTTGATCGTTCTTTGCGTTCGCTGCGCACGAAAAATGAGGCAAGACTCATACGCGAGGCTCGGCAACTCGGCGTTCCGACGCCAATCATTTATGATATTGATCTTCAGAAAGCAGAATTAATAATGGAGAAGATCGAGGGCGAAAGAGTTAAAGATGCACTTTCAAAAGCTGGTGATATCGATATCGCGAAAATTTGTGAGGAGATCGGTCGGCTAGCTGCCGTGCTTCACAGGAATGGAATCGCACATGGAGATCTGACAACATCGAACATGATTTTTCGTGATCATAAGATTTGGCTCATTGATTTCTCGCTAGGTGAAAAGAATGCCAAGATTGAAGAACTGGGTGTTGATTTTCATCTATTGAAAGAAGCGTTTCTCTCTGCACATTCGGAGATCTTTGACAGATTTCAGATCGTGATCGATTCTTACAGGGAACACTTTGAAAATGCTGATGCCATCATCAAACGAATGAAGGAAATTGAGAGCAGGGGGCGCTATACTTAAATGAAACTATCTATCATCACTTCGAACCGATGGAAAATCGAGGAGCTCAGAGCCGCCCTTGATCCGCTTGATATCGAAATTGAAAAGAGCGAAGTGGATTGCGAGGAAATCCAGGCTGACTCACTTGAAGAAGTTGTTCATCACTGTCTCGATGAGCTTAAGACGAAAGGCATGGCTAATTTTATTCTTGATGATTCTGGTCTCTTCATAAAACATCTAAAAGGATTTCCTGGCGTGTATTCATCCTATGTCTTCAAGACGCTCGGATGCACTGGCATTCTTAAGCTCATGAGAGACGTCGAAGATCGTGAAGCGTATTTTCAATGCTGCATTGG
>JANHAK010000224.1 GCA_024464195.1 Methanomassiliicoccales archaeon
ATAAGGTCACGACTCGAGATAATAAATCTCTATAAAAAAACATATTGGTAAAGATTAGCATGATATCTTCAAAAAATAAGAGCAATTTTCGTTTTTCTCATGACAATTAATCAATAATTAGATGACCTGATAAATTGCTCTTCAACTCGCTGATCGAATGAATGGGAGTCGGGTCGATGCCTTTCAGTATAGCCAAGTAATAGCTCACAAAATCGCCTAGGGCGATCCCGTTCAGAATGCAGCTCAATATGTCTTCCCCTGGGATGTCAACGATTACCGCATTTGAATTACTCCTTTCAAACATTCTGATAGTAACGTCGATCATCGTCGACAAAACCGAATCTGTTGATGAGCCTCGGAGAAAGACAGGAAGACATTCAGGGCCATATTCACCCTCTAACCAGCCAACAATTTGATTGTGGTTCATTTCTGGCATCTCAGAATGGAAAGCCAACATCTTCGCATTTTCGTTAATCTGACTTTGCCAGCGGGCGGCAATCGCGCGGAGATTCCTCTGCGTACAGATTACTGGGAGGTGTCCATAAAGTCGTTTAGCGAGTTTCTTTGCCTCATTTGAATTTGAAGGAATTTCAGGGGAGCATACCCTTACATATGATTCCAATTCGCTCAATTTACTTTTCAACTCAGATACAATGGATGCGATTCCTTCACGATCAAGGACAATCGCTAATGCTCCAAGTAAATAGCCGATCGCGGCCCTCGGCATAATGTTCTTAGGCAATTCTAAATACTGAAGACTAAGAGAATGACAAATCTCCATCAATTTTCCACCGGATGTGATGCAGACAATTCTGCATCCTCTACGAAGCGCATCCTTGAATGATGCTAGGGTTTCGATAGTATTACCAGAATAGCTCACTACAATGACGAGCGTGTCTTTTCTAACCCATTTAGGAAGGTGAGTTGATCGCATAACGAAAACTGGTGATGTCGAAATATCAAAAAGGTAATCGGAGAGAATGTCACCAGCAATTGCAGATCCGCCAACGCCACAGATACATACATCCTCGACACCAAAAGGCTCATAACTGTTATATGAGTCAAGAATTGTTCTCAATTGATTCGGGAACTCAAGAATATACTTAATCATCTTCGATTGATCAATTCGGGTCATTCGCGGAATGTCATCAAGCTCTTCGTGCATCACTCGTATATTTGTTGTTATAATTAATTACATGCACGCTGAGCATTTGCGCATACGAAGGCTGTGTATTATGGATAGGGCTGGTAGAAAAAATATTGATAGATAGAAGAGTTGCAAAGATGAGTGTTTGTATGCGAGAAAGTCAACAATAACTGGCAATCATGATCTTTAAATTGACTCAGGTTACTACTAGATTGGTAACTACAAAAGAAATAATATCAGTCCCAAATATCAGTTGAATCCGATCCACAATGTTCGAAAATGTGACTAGAGCTCTTCAGGATCTACGTGACGGAAAAATTATTCTGATATATGATGCAGACAACAGAGAAAGAGAGACGGATATGGTTATCGCATCGGAAAAAGTCACACCAGAGATTATTAGAACAATGAGAAAGGATGCCGGCGGACTGATATGCACAACGGTACACAATGACATTCGAGAGCTCATCGAGATCCCGTATCTCGCTGATGTTTTCAGCGATATCTCAGATCGCTACCCAATCTTTTCACAGCTCAGTCCAAACGATATCCCATACGATACAAAATCAGCGTTTTCAATCACCATTAACCATCGGAATACTTTTACCGGTATAACAGACAGGGACAGGGCTCTTACGATCTCTGAATTCGCAAAGTTTGCAAGGCGTGCGCTCACAACAGAAAACGGATGGGCAAAGGAGGAATTCGGAAGACTTTTCAGAGCTCCTGGTCACGTGTACCTCCTCAATGCTCGAAAAGACCTGCTCGTCTCAAGGTTCGGTCATACCGAGCTTGCAACTGCCATGACTGTTATGGCTGGAGTTGTACCGACTGCAACAATATGTGAAATGATGGGCGATGACGGGAATGCTCTTCCAAAAGAGCAGGCAAAAGCCTATGCGAGAGAGCATGGACTAGTATTTCTCGAAGGAAAAGAGATCATCACAGCGTGGCGATCTGGTGCGTGGTCACGATGACACGGGTCATGGCGACGGGCGTCTTCGATTTGCTACACGTCGGCCATCTCCATTATCTCAACGAGGCTAAGAGATTGGGAGACGAATTGATTGTCGTAGTTGCTACCGACTCCACGGTGAGAAAAAGGAAAC
>JANHAK010000225.1 GCA_024464195.1 Methanomassiliicoccales archaeon
TAATTAAGACGATTTAAGAATATCTTGATATGGGTTGTTTATCAAAATAACGGGATCATTCGATTTTAAATCGCAGAAGGGCCGCGATTCCGCCGAGTCCCTTAAGTTTCCTACCTGCCTCGTGGTGCTCACTGACGATCACGACAGTGCCACGTGCCTCTTCGACTTTATTAATTACGTCCTCCATATAATTTTCCCGTAACAATGAATCAACGATCAGAAGGATCCTAACAGCACCAGCGGTGACAGCGTTTTCGACATTGCGAGGACCATACGTCACAAGGCCATTCCTTGCGATTTCCATCAGAACTTCCTCAACAAGTTTCGTTTCCACAGCCACTCTTGAATCTTTCAGAACATCAGCGCCTATGCCTTTTTTCATGATCTCGTGAATTCCCGCCATTCCAGCTTGACCAGTATGGAAAACAAAGGACTTTATAAAGATCTCAGGCGCACGTCGCTTTCCCTCAGCAAGAAGCGCTTCCTTCGCAAAACCAGGACCGAGTATGATAACTGGCATCTCGTCCGAATGAACTTGTTTAAGTTTGTTTATCACATCACCATAAAAATCCTCTTTCTCGCTTTGCTCATACATCTTTCCGACAGATTGACGCGTTATTCTTGCAATCTCTTTAATGCCGAACTGAGTGAGCATTGCGACGAGCGCTTCATCGTATTCAATCGACACAAAAATCAATCGCGGGCGCTGCGCATCTTCGACGGCTCTCTGCAATCTTTCGAGCGCTGATCGAGGCCAATCATCCTTCGTGATCGTGATTACATCTCCTTCTTGTAAATTGAATGTGTGATAGGAACCGAGGTCTTGAGGACCTTCTATGATCGTGCCAAGAATTCTCAACCTCGAATCGCTTTCATGGAATTCGAGTTTCTCGACAGCAATGGTAAGCGTCATCCTTTTTTTCTCTCCCCGTTCAGATCTCAGCTTATCAGTTTTGATTTCTTCCCGTCTGAAAGTCGTACCAGTAATCCGATCACCTGGACGGAGGATATTATAAAGATGCCAGAGATCATCAATTGAGTCAATTTGAACCTTGATCTTTCCGCTTTTTCTGTCCTGATGAAGAATTTTCATGGGCAGACAAGATATCGGAATTCATAATCATATCTTGTTCTTCTGCACTTCTATTTTTTTAATCAATTGATTGGCAGTTTCCAAATGAAATCATGAAGTGCTTATGGAATTCGAGGAAATGATATAAGGTGTGCCTGAAATTAATTACCTGAATACAATTATGTAAGAAAACAAGGAAACACCAAGAACCAGAATTTCTAAAAACAATCTCGGTTCCTATGTTTTTAAGCATGTCCAAGCCTAGACAATTACATTGCATATTGTCTAATCGTTGAGGATAAAGGTTAAGTACCACACACCTATACCTTCACCCTCTGATGGATTCGTGTCGCCTCATCCTCGAAGATGGAAGTGTTGTTGAGGGTGTTGGCTTTGGTTTTAAGAAGACAGTTTTTGGCGAAGTCGTTTTCAATACCGGGATGACTGGTTATCAAGAGAGCCTTACGGATCCCTCCTATAGAGGGCAAATCCTAATCATGTCATTTCCCTTGATCGGAAATTATGGTGTCAATGCACACGATTTCGAATCGGAAAAGGTGCAAGTTGCTGGATTCATTGTTAGGGAGATTTGTAAAGAGCCGTCTCCAATGTACGGTGGAAAGACACTCGATGAGTTTCTCAAGGCATTTGAGGTGCCAGGCATTTACGGTCTTGATACGAGAACTCTAATCATCAAGATTAGGGAGCATGGAACCCTCCGCGGTGCAATTTCTTACGATGAAGACGTAGAATCTGTTTTAGATAAGGTCAAGAAAATGCCGTTTCCGGCAGCGCGCAATCTCGTTGGAGAAGCTGGTGTAAAAAAGATCATTAAGCATGAAAAAAAGAACGCAAAAACGATCGCGCTCTTCGACTGTGGATGCAAAGGCGGTATTTTAAGAGAACTGAAGAAAAGGTTTACTGTCATTCAGATGCCATATGATACACCTGTAGAATTCTTCAGAAACAACGACATTGATGGTGTCGTCATTTCAAATGGTCCAGGCGATCCTGCACATCCCGCACTCAGAGAGACGATCATTAAAACAGTCCAGAAAATTAAGGAAGATTATCCAATTATGGGAATCTGTCTTGGCAATCAAATTCTTGCACTCGCCTTTG
>JANHAK010000226.1 GCA_024464195.1 Methanomassiliicoccales archaeon
GTCGGCTGCATAGGGAAGGCCATAAGCACCCCTTGCCCAACCAGGTAACCCAGTGAGCCAGTACATCCATCTATACCCTCTTCCAAATCCTCGTGGCATCTTTTTCACCTCCTATTCGTATATCGTATTTACGAGCGGCAACGGTCCCGAGATCTTTTTGATTAACCGGAAGTCGTCACCCTCGCAAGCATTTACATTAATGCAATTGTGAGATGTATTATAAATATTTTTCCCACTATTGCGCAAAATATTCAAAAGAAACGCCTTTATCAAATCATAAAAAACCCTCAAAGATTTAGTTCGAACATTTTTTAGACATTCAAGAGAATTAAATATTATACAGAAGGTTTCAATCAACAGATCTCGATAAATTATTACATCTCACATCGAAGCAATCATAATATACATTACTGGACATCATCCCTATTGACGTATGTTCCAGCCACGCAGAGGCAGAAGACGCGGACCGCGATGGATTTCAGAAATTCCCATCGTCAGGGTGTTCGGACCAATAGATAGACCGCATGTTGGTGTCATCAAAATGAATTTTGAAGAAGTTGAAGCAATTAGGCTCGTTGATTATCAAGGCCTCGATCAAGAGACGGCGGCTTCTCTAATGGGAATTTCACGGAAATCACTCTGGCTTGACCTTCATTCAGCCCGATTCAAACTTGCTAAAGCACTCATCGAAGGCGCGGTTATTCAACTTGAAGAGGGAAATTTTCTCATCAGACCCGGGCATCCAACGGATGTTAAAGGCGAGTCAAGAAATTTTGAGAAAGATGAAAAAGAGCTGGATAATAGTCAATGATCTCAGCTCTAATCTTTGCTAGTATTGATAATGTCAATGAACTTGCACCCAAATAATCAAATCTTCAAGTTCGTTTTCGAATATTTAGTGAGATAATCCCTTCATCGCCGCAACCAACCGAGTCACCAATTAACAATTCCAGAGGGTTCATTGAATTTTGAGAAATTGCGACGACACTTCTGGTTTTGGGACAAAAGCGACTTCTTGCTCATTGAAAATCCTTACACGCATCGCTCTCGAAGAATTTCTCACTGAGTTGATGATAGATTGCTTTAATTCCTCCGGTGTTGAGCAAACTCTGGCATTGATGACAAGCTTTCCCTCGCCAACAAAATATCGTTCTCCCCTCAAATCGTCAATTCTCAATCTATCTCCAACAAGGCTCAGTTTCATCGTACTTCTCGCAGATGCAATAATCGCCTTCACATGGGCAAGCGAGTGACTATCGAAGTGCTCCGCAATTCCTTTCATGATTTCCACAAGAAAAGTACGCGCGTCCACGCGCTCATCCGCTATGATCCCAGCGCTGTAGTTACACCAGCCGAGCATGGCTTTTTCTCTCGCAAAAATCTTCTGATCGACTTCGAACGGTTTCTTCGTGCTCGTTTTCTTCGAGATCATCAATTCCGCTATTTTCTCGACATTCGTTTTCGTGATGAAAGAATAAGGGATAATCATCGCCTCTGGATTAAGGATCTTAATGTGTTCAATCACTGCATCTAACTGCTTTTTCTCGACAAGGTCGCATTTTGACAAAACGATGATCTCTGCTTCCTTTATCTGTTGCACAGGAATGAGTGTTGCAACGGCTGGGGAATTCTCATCGTGGCCGAGAGACTCGTTGGCTGCTTGACAGTCAACGACGACAAACAGCGGTGCGATCTCGAAATCCTGCGGATAAAGCTCCTTTAACGGCGAGATAACGGCCGCGAGCAGGTTCGTCGCAGTTCCAATTGATTCCGCAATGATGAGATCTGGTCTCTTGGTGAACGCAAGATTCTGTGCATTTTTGACAAATTCCTCAAAATTCACACAAAAGCATCCTCCACGGATTTCCTCCACATCGAATCCGCCACTTCGCATGAATTCTGTGTCGACGAGCACGTTGCCTTGATCGTTTGTGATGATCGCAATCAAAGCATTTTGCTTCTCTTTCAAATATTGTCCAACGGCCATTGCCATGCTAGACTTGCCAGCGCCGAGGAAACCGCCAATAATTGCAATTCTAACCGGATTGCGCGGTTTATCGCCTGCCATGTTATTACTCACATTCACGGGAAAACGTTCAACAATTAAATAAATTGCCGGCGAGTCAAATATTCGAGAACGCGATTCTTTTAGCAACCAGTCAATCCTTCAATTTTCACAAAC
>JANHAK010000227.1 GCA_024464195.1 Methanomassiliicoccales archaeon
TCATATTTGAAACGAAACGGATGAACATCGGTATTGAGGTGGATCAATGAAAAAGATTGGGTTCATTGGTGCAGGAAATATGGCTGAGGCTCTGATGAAAGGGATCATCTCAGTCGGTTTTGCGAAGAAGGAGGAGATCATAGCGAGTGAAATTATCCCTGAAAGACGAGAGTATATCTCCAAATCAATAGGCATTCAAACGACGGATAACAATGTCGAAGTTGCGAAGGTATCGGAAATCGTTGTTCTCGCCGTCAAGCCTAATGTTGTTGGCATGGTTCTCCAGGAATTGAAACCCTATCTCACGGCGGAAAAGCTGATCATTTCAATTGCTGCGGGCATTCGTATCAATTTCATTGAATCGAGACTAAACCCGGGAGTCAGAGTCGTTAGAGTCATGCCCAATCACGCCTGCCTTGTCGGTGCATCGGCCTCTGGTTACGCACTTGGAAAGTATGCGAAAAAAGAGGACAAGGAAGTCGTTCAAAAGATTCTGGAGTCCGTTGGTATCGCATTCTGCCTCGATGAAAAACTCATTGATGCAGTAACTGGATTGAGTGGAAGTGGGCCTGCTTTTGTGTACTTGATCATTGAGGCGCTTGCCGATGGCGGTGTGAGAGCAGGACTTCCAAGAGATGTTGCACTCGCACTTGCTGCCCAGACAGTTTACGGCTCCGCAAAGGCTGTACTCACGACAAAAAAGCATCCTGGAGAACTCAAAGACCAGGTTGCTTCACCAGCTGGTACGACGATTGAAGGATTGGCAATATTGGAGGCTGCTGGCGTCAGAGGGGCGTTGATCGAGGCGGTATACGCTGCTGCCTTGAAGTCAACGGAACTCGGCGAGAAACAGTAGACAAGAAAGATCAACGCGAATCGTCAAAGGCAAAGACTCCGCTAGATCCTTTTCTTTATCAGAAAACCGAAAAGCGCCCGAGGAATACTCCTGAAAACCCCTTTTGTATCCCACTCCAAATCTCTCTTTTTGCAGATCGTTGACTCCATGAGTTGATCCGCCTTCTCTTTGATCATTTGAAGCCGATGAGTTCTTTCCTCCGGATCCTTTATTGATTCTGCTAAATCGATTTCTTCCACCATCGTTTTTGCGAGGCGGATGCGCGTTGATAGAAGCTCATAGTCATCAACTGACATTAACCCCTCTTCAAATCTAACTTTATTAAGACACTCTGCCGCGTCGTAAGAAGCACCGACAATCTCAGCTCTTGTCATCCATTTTGTTTCGTACGAGAGGACCTGCTTCCAGCTAGGATTCAAAAGTCTCGAGCGGTGCTCTTCTAGCGTCCTTGCAAAAACCCTGTAACCGTATTTCTCGGGGTCTTCGAATGCGCAACTGCCCGGATCGAGGAAAGGAGCGAGTGGCGAAATGTAGAAAAACAATTTCTCTTTGTGATCGAGTTTCTTATAGAGGTGACGCGCGTAATCCGATGTTTTGATTGCAGATTCAACGGTCTGTTCGGGAAGGCCGATCATAAAAAACATGTCAAAACGACTGCAGCTATGATTTAGAGCATGTTCAACTGTAGATTCAATAGACTTATTATCGAATTTTCTTCCGAGTGCGAACCTGACATCTTCCTCATGTGAATCTGGCGAGAATTGAACTGAAAACTGTTCGACGGCTGCTGAGACCATGCGAAAGAATTCCCTATCAGTAGGTGTAAAAATCTCAAGAATCAGGTGATTCTCAACACCGAGCTTTTTTACCTCATCGAAAAATCTTCTCGCATATTCCTTTCCTCCCTGACGGAGATCACCGACAACAAAAATCGGAGAGTCAAAATGACAACCGATATTATACACATCGCTCGCAAGTTTTTCTGGTGTCCTAAATGCTGGTTTTGCTCTGCCGAGGAATGTTCTCATTGCAGTGCATGATCCGCCGCACACGACGCAGTTCATCGTGCAGCCCCTTACCGAGAAAGCAGCAACCAGGGGGTATCTATCCCAATCCCTGAATGGCTTGAACCCTTTAAGGTCACGATACTTAATTACGGACTTAATCATCCAGCCATAATCGACGTCAAGAAAATCGATATCCTCAGGAACAAAAGCTAGCGGATTCTCGAAGACCTTCCCATCTCTCTTCCAGGTCAGATTAGGGACCCTAGTGAAATCATCATTTTTCTCAACAGCCTCAA
>JANHAK010000228.1 GCA_024464195.1 Methanomassiliicoccales archaeon
GTACAATATTTCCGATTCTCATCATTTCCTCAGTGACTCTAATTAGAGAGAAATCAAGAATCGTTGTGAGGAGAAAGGTTGGGATACTTAAAGAGAGGCTGAAAACAAGAAGATTCTTCTGCCTTTTCATCTCCTTTTGTCTAGCCAACTTCTCTTCATCAATAGTCTCCGCTTCGAGGACTTCGTAACCCGCTTCCCTAATTGCTTTCTTTATATCAGAAAGTCTCACAAGGTTGGGATCATACTGTATTCTTGCTTTTTCACTTGCCAGATTCACAACCGCGCTATGGACGCCTTCGAGGCGGTTTAATGCAGTCTCGATCGTTTCGGCGCAAGTTGCGCAAGTCATGCCAGAAATTGAAAGGGTTACATCGTTAAGAACAATTTCATAGCCAGCTGCTTTGACGACATTTTTCATATCATCGATTTGAATCTTCTTTGGGTCGTAAATCACGGTCGCTCTTTCTGCTGCTAGATTAACCGAAGCAGACTCAACACCATCTAGCTCCGAAAGAACATGTTCGATTGTCTCTGCGCAGGTTGCACAGGTCATCCCAATGACGGGAAGAGTTGCTTTTTTCTTTTCTTCATCTTTTTCTTTAGTTACAGGCTCTTCGTGCCTGTGTTCACTTTTCATAATCATTAACGAATGTGAAGGGTTACCGATGGCATATTAAGTTTATTCCGAAATAAATAAGAATCCTTCGCAGTTGGTTCTTGCATCAGTTTTTTTTAAGAGCTAGGTCAGGAAGACACGATTCTTTGTCTATGAATATAAACGTATTATCATTCATTTTCAAAGTTGAAAAAAAGGATATAGCAAATGAGAATCACTTTGGATTATGATGGAACTTGATGAACTTGATATCAATATACTCAGAACCATTCAAGATAATAGTCGATTATCTCTTAGACAAATATCTGAAAAGGTCAAAGCGAGCGTACCGACAGTGAGTCATAAAATCGCGGATATGGAGGATTTTGGGGTTATCCGAGGATATCAAACGGTTCTGGATACTGAAAGGCTCGGCGAACTGAGCGTTATTTTGACGATTAAAGCCAGACCGTCTGACCTAAATTCTATCGCGGAACGTTTTCGAAATGATGAAAATGTGAGGATGCTTTTCATATTGAGCAACGGCCGCCTCCATATGATCTGCACGTTTGGCAATTCCCATCTTATTAATGATTTTGTCCGCCGTCTCGGAAAGATCCCGGAAATTATCGAATACGATATATCGAATATCATTCATGTTGTGAAGGAGAACCAGAGGGCTTTAATCATTCCAAATCTTAATCTCGTTCTTCAGTGTCAATCGTGTAAGAAAGAAATCAGGGATAATCCCGTGCGAATCAAATCTGATCGAAGAGATTACTATTTCTGTAGCAACGCGTGCGCTATAGCATTTCAGGAAAAAATGGAGGAATTCAGGACGGAGCCTCAAAGTTGACTACTTTACAGCCGCGATAAGGTCAATCTCTACCCTCGCACCCATCGCAAGATTCGAAACTTCCACAGTCGCTCTTGATGGTGGAGCAGTCGGAAAGAATTCCCTGTAAACTTCATTCATTTCTTTGAAATATTCGAGACTCGTCAAATAGACCGTCGCCCGTACGGCATTTTCAAGCGACGATCCGGCCGCCTCAACGATTGCTTTCAGGTTCATCAGGACTTGTCTCGTCTCATCGGCGATACTTGATTTCACGAGCTGATTCGTTTCAGGATCAATGCCAATCTGGCCAGAACAGAAAACGAAACCACCTGCAACGACAGCCTGAGAGTATGGTCCAATAGGTTTTGGAGCGCGATGGGTATTTATAATCTCCTTCATGAATGATAATCACTTCACTTTATTAAAGAAATTTTTCCGCTCTATCGTTTTTTGAATGACCATCGAGGATCCATAAGACTCGTGGAAGATCAGCAACAGTTCCGATAATATCATTACATCCAATTGCTTCCCACATTTCTTCATCGTATTTTCCCGACAAGACGCCGATAAAATTCGATTTCGCTTCTTTGGAGCAGTATAGATCGATAGGATGATCTCCGATCATAACGCATTCCGATGTGTCAACGCCTAATCTTGCTGCAATCCTTGTCAATGCAATCCCATTTGGTTTTGCCTCATCATGGGAGAAATCGTCTCTA
>JANHAK010000229.1 GCA_024464195.1 Methanomassiliicoccales archaeon
AAAGTTTGTAACAAATCCCGCGCGGGGATTGATCCAAACTGCAGCGTTAAACCGCGGACGAATCTGCGATCCATTCCCGTATCCTGAGGGAATGTCTGAGTGGTCTTTACTGGCTTCTTTCTGCCCCTATCTAAAACATAGATACCAAATCCTATTTATAGATTCTTAAAAAACTTTACTCGTTCATGTTTAATCATACAAAGAAACGATGTCCTAAGAATCAGAAGTAAAGGGAGGAATGACAAAAAGAGAAAGGAATGCGCAAATCATGATCAGATTCGCCTAAGGTCAGTATGAGAATCTAATCAGATGTCTTCATTTTCTCTGGGAAATCAATCGAAATCCTGATGGAACCAGGATTATTGACATTCTTTAATGACTTGACCAGAGCGCTTATGACGTTACTAACAAGTTCAGATACAAACTTGTTTATTTGGACTTCGTCTTCATTTACAAGAATTTTCACTTTTGCCTCACCTCGATTCTTGCATGTCGAGATATTTTCGATTCCATTTACAACGGCATCTGCGAGATCTTTGCACCCAGGAAAACCGCATTTTCCGCAGTTTAGACCAGGGAGTTTTTGGAGGATCCGTTCCCTTTTTACCTCTCTTTCAATCAAGTTTATGCAATGCTGGAGACATTCCTCTGTACTTCCGCATCGAAGGAGAACTGGTCCATTTACTTCGATATTGCCGATGACAATTTTTGGAATACTGGATTGCTTGAACCCTTCTACAATGATGACATCAGGCGAGGCAATCTTGTTTAAGAGAGATATTGCGTTATCGAGGGCGTACGAATCATTAATATAAATGATCACCTCGTTTGATGAAATCCCAATCACGGGATTGCTTCCAGCGAGTAGGTGTCGTGTTGTGTCTTTTCCCTGTGGGATGAGCACATTACCATCATGCACGTGCTTGATCGAGGAGACTCTGACACGACGGGCAGATAGTTCTCTGACAAGGGATTCAATCAAAGATGTTTTTCCCGCGCCCGACTCACCAACTACTCCGATGATCAAGGAATCATCCCCAATAAGGTTTTCTGGCACTGACTGCGATCTTAAATAAGTCGATCAATTCGGCCTCTGAAGCATTTTTCCTGATAGCGGATAAAACATCAACACTTCCATCTTCGCTCAAGAGACACGGCTTTAGACGTCCATTTGATGTCACACGCAAACGATGACAATTTGCACAGAAATTACTATTGTGCATCGGTCTTACTACTTCCACTTCCTCTGGGAGATAATATTTCTTTCGGTTATGCAAACTCCTTAGAATAATCCTCTGCGCCTTAGATTCCAGATAACTCTCAATCGGAGCAAGATCGCAGTGGTGATCTGCATAGAAACCCTCGTTAATCTTCTCCTTTTGCGTTTCGAGTTCAATGAGTTGCAAAATCCCACCAACTTTTCTTGAGAATCGAATCATTTCCTCAATTTCATTTTCGTTGATCCCCTTCATCACTACCATATTAATTTTAAGAGGAGTAAGACCAACGCTAATAGCCTTCTCGATGCCTTCGATCACGTCGCCTAGTACATCACTGCCAGTGATCCTCTTGTATTTCTCGTGATCGAGCGTGTCGAGACTCACGTTCACTCGATTTAAACCAGCTGATTTAAGATCACCCGAATAATCGGCAAGAAGCGTCCCGTTCGTCGTCATTGAAATTTCTTCAAATTTATTAGCACATTTTGAGACGATCTCAACAAGATCACCCCTGACAAGAGGTTCACCGCCAGTAATCTTTAATTTGTTCATTCCTAGTGAAGAAGCGATCGTCGCTATCCGCGCTATTTCATCTGGAGACATCTCATCCCCGATTGACTTCTCGCCTTCTCGATGGCAATAAAGACAATTGAGATTACACCTTTGAGTCACGGAAATTCTCAAATTTGTCAATCGCCGTCCATAAGAATCAATTAACATATCGATCGCCATCAATAGCGATATGTCAATTCGGATATAACGATAAATAGTTTTTTCATGGTCTTCTCGGTCCAATGAATTCCCTCAGAAAAAACTGAGGGAGAACAAGCTAGTGAAGAAAATATTGCTGAATCGTCAAGACTCTTTCATCGATTTAATAAGCGACCTGATCTCCTTGATTTTTTCATT
>JANHAK010000230.1 GCA_024464195.1 Methanomassiliicoccales archaeon
GATTCTTCTTCTTCGATAATCTTTTGTTTGGAGAGCATCTTGACATGGGCGATAGAGCCAACAACATCATACCATGCGAGACGTCTGTCCCAACTCAAAGAAGAAGTGAAAGAGAGAACCTCGTCAGCGATTTTTCCCTCGAATCTCCCCTTCCATAGTGTTTTCCGACTCACCCGAATTCACCTGTCTTTTCCGTATTGCCGCAATCGTCTTCAATGGAAGACCCCAGACATAAATAAATCCTTTTGCGGCGGTGTGATCAAACTGGTCTCCTTTGTCGTAGGTTGAAAGGCCGACATCGTACATCGAATAGGGTGATGACCTCCCTACGGGTGTTGCAACTCCCTTATATAATTTAACTCTCACATTTCCAGTCACGCATTCCTGGGTTTTATCAATAAATGCGTCGAGTGCCTCCTTAAGCGGACTGAACCATAGCCCTTCGTATGCAAGCTCCGCATACCGTTGTTCTACAATCCTCTTAAAGTTTAGGAGATCCTTTGGCAAGACAAGTTTCTCAAGGTCGCGGTGTGCGGTGATAAGAACCGTAGCTGCTGGGCATTCGTATACTTCCCTTGATTTGATGCCAACGAGCCTATCCTCGATATGGTCAATTCGCCCGATACCATTCTTCCCCGCGATCTCATTCAATTGTTTGATGAGCTCAACAGGCTTCATCATCTGCCCATTTATCGATATTGGAATCCCCTTTTCAAACCCAATATCGATGTACGTGGGTTCATCAGGTGCCTTGTCCGGTGAAACGGTCCACTCAAAAGCATCCTCTGGTGGCTCTTGGGTTGCATCCTCGAGAATACCACATTCAATGCTTCTGCCCCACAGGTTTTCATCAGTGCTGTAAGGACTTTCCTTCTTGACTTTAATCGGAATCTTATGAATTTTTGCGTATTCGATCTCATCCTCTCTCGTCATCACCCATTCTCTCATAGGCGCGATGATCTCGATATGCGGTGCAAGGGCGCCGATTGAAACATCAAATCGAACTTGGTCATTCCCCTTAGCTGTGCAGCCATGGGCTATATAAGATGCCCCCTCCTTCATTGCCACATCGACCAGTATCTTTGCAATTAACGGTCTCGCAATAGCCGTGCTTAGGGGGTATGTACCCTCATACAGCGCATTTGCTTTGAGTGCAGGAAAGATAAATTGTTCCGCAAACTCGTCCTTCGCATCGACTGCATATGCATTCGACGCTCCGATTTCCTTCGCCCTTCTGATATCCTCATTGATGTTTCCAGGCTGGCCGACATCGACAGAAACTGCAATGACATCAAAGCCGTAACGTTCCTTGAGCCATCTGATCGCAACGGATGTATCAAGACCACCCGAATATGCCAGTACCACTTTTTTGTTTTTAGAATTACTGGATGACATCTTTATCGAGCCGTCAAATTCTGAGTTATTATAAAACGATGATGACTTGTTGACGACATTTCGATAAAACTCAGTCTTCTTTCGGACATTTTTCATTCAGTATAAAATCAGTCTCTATGAAGACAGCGAGCTCTTCAATTGTCTGAAATTGGTCATCATCCTTAATATTCATTTATTTTTAATCGAACCCTGAGTTCAGAGGAATATGGACATGCTACGTGCTGCAATAATCGGAGGCTCAGGTTATACGGGCGGAGAACTAGCCCGTATTCTATGTCGCCATCCTAAGATGACGATTGTGTCAATGACATCCAGGCAGCATCCTGGCGTGAAAGTGTCGAAAATTCACCCATTCCTGGAAGGATTCGTTGATCTCAGATTCGACGAAAAACTCGGAAACGCCATGGATTGCGATCTTGTTTTCGTTGCAACTCCATACGGCGCTTCCATGGATGTCATCCCAGAGCTCATCGACAGAGGAATTAAGGTCATTGACCTTAGCGGTGATTATCGTCTCGGTGATGCGAATATTTATCGTAAATGGTACGGAATCGAACACAAAGATCCAAAGAATTTGAAGAATGCGGTCTACGGGATTCCTGAGCTTTTTAGAAAAGAAATTGCAAAAGCGCAGCTAGTAGCCAATCCTGGTTGCTATCCAACTTGCGCTGTACTCGCTTTGGCACCTTTGTTTGCTGAAGGCATTGTCGATGGAAAGATCATTGTCGATGC
>JANHAK010000020.1 GCA_024464195.1 Methanomassiliicoccales archaeon
TCGAGGTGAAGAACACATCGATCAGGAAGAAGGGATTGCTAACTGAAAAGGAATTTAAGGCGATTGTTGAAAAGGTTCGATAAGCTGAAACACACTCATCGATGATCACTCAATCCCCTTTAGATGAATTCAACAGAGAGTACATTCGAGAACCTAGAAACCAAGTCTTTTTCGAATGCAGGAGCACGAATTAAAAGAAGAGCGTCAATGTGAATTCATTTCTTTGAATTCATTTCATTAGACATGAAGCGCTCGAGAATCTTCATCGCGCAGGCTCTACTTTGTGTGATCGTGCTGTGAACATCTTTCGGAGATTCTGCTGAGCCAACGATGAAAACGCCGTTAATAGATGTACCGCACGGTTCGAAGGGATCTTTCCAATTCAGCGGAAAGCCATCCGCGGAAATTGAAAAATTGAACATGCGGAATAGTTCAAGACTTGATTCTGGATGTTTAAGACCTGCACTAAGAACTACGATGTCCGCTGGGATCTCATAAAGTTCCCTAAGTAATGTATTTTCACCACACACAATGACCCTGTTGTTTTTTTCTTTTTTTAAGATTAGCGAGGGTTGTCCTCGGACGAATTTTACACCCAACCTTTTCGCTTTTTTATACATCTCTTCACCGTAAATTGAACAAGCTCTCATATCAATATAGAAAATCCAAACATCAAAATCTGGATGCAATTCCTTGATAGAAATAGCGTTTTTTATTGCATTCATACAGCAGACGGCGCTACAATACGACACACCGCCACTCCTCTCAGTTCTCGAGCCCGCGCACTGAACGAACGCGATCGTTTTGTTGTAACTGCCATCTTGCCCATCGAAAATGTCCACTCCTTTCTTTTCCTCATCGACAAGTAATCGCTCAAATTCGATCGAACTCATTACCTCGCAATACCTGCCGTAACCGTATTCGGGAAAAAGTGAAAGATCGACTGGAACGAGTCCCGTCGCAAGGACGACTGCATCCGCATCGATCTCTTGATTTGGATTCCCACTTTCTCTCGAGGAAAGGGTTATACGAAATTGATTCGAATTCCTTTTGATATTGCTGACGAATGTATTCGTGTGGATCGAGATTTCTGATCGCGAACAGATCTCATCGGTTAATCTCTTGATTACAGAGGACCCTGATATCATAGATGGGAAAAGCCTGTGGAGTTTAGCTACGGTGCCCCCGAGGAGCATTTCCTTTTCAACTAGAAGAACTTCGATATTGGCACGCGATAGATCGAGTGCGGTCTGCAAGCCAGCTATGCCTCCTCCGACGACGAGTACCCTCCCGAAAGAATCTAACTTCATTCCTGCATTTCCCCATCAAATATGCTTTCATCGAAAGGTCCTTTCAGTTCGCAATAGATTGTGATATCTACAGGGCAATTAATTCGGGTCATATTAAATCTACCAAAAAAGATTCTCAGATTAAATCGATAATGATGCCATGACGCCAGTTTTTCTGTACGATTCTCGAACGCCACCGCGTTGAAAAAAAATCTGGTTATTAATAAATCACAAAAAAGTTAATAAATAATCACTTCCAAATACTACGAATCAAGTAAATTCTCGACATATCATTGAGGTTGGAATCATGTCTGCCTGGGTTTACGCAATCACGAGCGTTATACTTGTGAGCTTAATCTCAATAATTGGGATACTTTTTCTAATGCTGAATGATCGCGTTCTCAAAACATCTGTCTTTATTCTTGTGGGTTTGGCGGTCGGAGCTTTGTTTACTGACGCATTTGTTCATCTGATTCCAGAAGCTTTCGATGAGTACGGAACGGGACCCGAAGTGCCGATTTACATCATCGTAGGCATTTTCGCCTTCTTTGTTCTTGAAAAATTTTTACACTGGCGACATGAACACAGTTGTGAATTTGAAGAAATCTGCAAGAAACCTGTTGGATATATCAATTTGGTTTCGGATGGGGTTCACAATCTCATCGACGGAATATTGATCGGAGTCTCGTACCTCGCTGGCTTTGAAGTGGGAGTGGCGACGACGATTGCCATCATCCTGCATGAAATTCCCCAAGAAATCGGAGATTTCGGTATTCTCGTTTACGCGGGATTCACAAAGTGGAAAGCGCTTTTGTTCAACTTTCTCGCCGCGACAGCCGCAATCGCAGGTGCAATCGCCTCACTTGTCATCGGGGAGAGCGTCGGTGGATACACAACCCTGATGTTACCGTTGGCGGCTGGAGGATTTATTTACATTGCTGGCAGTGATCTCGTTCCTGAGATGCACAAGGAATCGAATGTTAAAAAATCAATCATCCAGATGATTTCGATCATCGTTGGCGTGCTGGTCATTCTCAGTCTCGCGTACCTCGAATAATTGGCTGATTAGCAATATACGTGCATCGAGATCATTTATTACTAAAAACGGCTCTTATGCGCCACTGAATAAATTGCCAATCAGATGAAAATGTGAAAAAATTAAAGAAAAACATTGAGCCTGATTGATTTTTTTATTAATCATCCTCACATCAATTTCTTGATGAAAAAACACCATCTTTTCATCGACTGGACATGCCCTTAACGCCAATCGAGTTAGAAACGGTCGATGAGATTTGTTTTCATCAATACTAAGTCATTTTCTTCATTACAAAGAAGAAAACTGCAACAGCGAACAGTTGGATCAGAAATGAAAACGCGATGACGGCTACAATCGAGTGAGTATAAATGATGCCGATAAAAGCCGTACCGAGAAACCAGAATGCACCGAATGCAAGACTGAAGATTCCGAATGCTGACCCTCTTTTGTTGACTGGGACGATCTCCGCCACCACGGCTCGCATGAGGGATTCCTGCGAGCCAGTGCCAATCCCCCACAGGGCAATACCAAAGAGCACAAGCGAGAAATTGTCAAGAAAAACGAAAATTGAAAAGAACGAGGAAATGAATGTGATGATGACGAGAACCTTCATGCCTCTCACATCATACACGTGACCGAAAAACAACGCCCCGAGTGCATCGATGACATTGGCCGTTGCATAGAAGATCGGAATCCATATCGACGGAACAGATCCAATCTTCTGGAAGTGATATGCGAGAAATGGGAAATCGATGTATCCGATCGCAACAAGGGATGCACCAACGACATAGATCCAGAAGATCTTTGGTAAATGGCCTCTCTTTTCAACAGTCTTTGGTCGTTCCATTTCCCTTGGCGCTGGATAATGTTTCCACGCGATGTATAGAATGACCACTGAGACAGTCGCAGGGATGATTAGAATCAAGAAAGCTCTCGAGTAGCCACTATGCATCATCATCGCCAAGGCAACGATGACTGGTCCCATCACCGCCCCAATCGATGTGATCGCTTCATTCAATCCAAATGTCCATCCCCTACCGACCTCACCTGCGGCGTGGGAGAGCATCGCATCCCTCGCTGGCGCCCTAATCGCTTTTCCAGCGCGCTCGATGATGATAAGAATTGCTGCGGTAACCCAGTCGCCCGCGAATGCAAGCAATGGGACAGCGATAGCGTTGATCCCATAACCGACGAACATAAAGGTCCAATACTTACCGGTGCGGTCGGTTATGCTACCAGTGAGCAATCTCGGTGTATACCCGATCAGTTCGCCAAATCCGATGATGATCGCAATTGCCGCAGCACTGGCTCCAAGAAGCCCGAGGTATGTGCCAGAGATGCTCCTCGCTCCTTCATACGTCATGTCGGCGAGGAGGCCTATGAGGCTGAGCAATAAGATGAACCTCAGGGCCTTCTTCTTAGCGTTTGAAGTGACGATGATACTCTCAGCTGGCGATTCTGAACCGATGATCCCATCCCTCTTAGATTTCAATGGTGAGATTATAATACGACGATAAAAGTAGTTCGATCGGCTCAAGTGGTGAAATGAAAAGAATTTGCAATAATTGCAGACGAGGATAGGTGCGATATCCTTAAATGTTGTTTGACTTTTACAACTCGGAATGGGATAGCTCATGCTTGAAATCAAGGATCTCACGGTCGAGGTCGGTGGCAGGACTGTTCTCAGAGATGTCAATTTGAGTGTCATGTCAGGCTACACAAGTGTTCTCTTTGGGCCAAATGGATCTGGAAAATCTTCGCTTCTCATGACGATCATGGGTTTCAGCGAATATCACGTCAAGAAGGGACAAATTCTCTTCAAGGGAGAAGATATAACGCATTTGCCAATGTATGAGAGAGCGAAAATGGGCATTGGCATCATGATGCAAAGACCGCCGAATCTCGTTGGCGTCAAGCTCGGCGATTTGGTGAGAGTGATAGAGAAAAATACAAATGATTTATATCAACTAGCAGCCTCCTTGAGGATGGAGAAGTTCCTCGAAAGAGATGTTAATGTCGGGTTCTCCGGTGGTGAAATCAAGAGATCTGAGTTATTACAGCTCACCGCACAAAATCCGTGCCTCTATCTTCTCGATGAGCCAGAGTCAGGGGTTGATCTTGAGAGCATCGAACGAATTGGAAACGCGATCAAAATGCTTTTGAGCGGTAGTCTTGGGTGTGCCGGAAAAAAATCCATCGATGGAAAGTCGGCACTCATCATTACTCACACCGGTCAAATACTCGATTATATTGAGGCAGATAGAGGTTACGTAATGTGTAATGGCACGATATCTTGTTCTGGCAATCCAAGAGAATTGTTGCAAGAAATTAGAAAAAGAGGATACGAGGAGTGCGTAAAATGCAAGATTCGTTGAGTAGCTTGAAGAAAAAAGCCGAGGCGGCGAAAGCAAAGAAGGCTGCGTACGGCGAAGACATCGATCTTGAGAATTACGACATTGCACCGAAGAATGCGCCAGAGGCGGAAAGTCTGGAAGACCTTGACAACGATCTCCAACGAACATTGTTGAGCGCTGGTGTCGTTCCAACAGGTGAAGGAAGGGTTGGTAGTTTCCTTCTCCTTGATAACGCCGTTGTGCATCGATCGCAAAAGGAGGAAAGCATCGAAGTAATGTCGACGCAACAGGCGCTCAAGAAATACAACTGGGTCAATGACTATTATTGGAAGGCTGTTCCCCCAGACACAGATAAGTACACTGCGACAACGTTCCTCGAGAATGCTGATGGATATTTTATCAGAGCGTTACCCGGTACAAAGGCGAAGATGCCCGTTCAAACCTGTTTGCTTCTCGGCAGCAGGAACGCGGCACAGACCGTTCATAATATCGTAATCGTTGAGGAGGGGGCAGAGCTCGAAGTCGTTACGGGCTGCACGACCAAACCCGGCGTGGAAAAAGCACTTCATCTGGGTATTTCAGAGTTTTATATTAAGAAAGGTGGCAAATTAACCTTCACAATGATCCATAACTGGGCAGAACAGGTCGGAGTGAGACCGAGAACAGTCGTTATCGTTGGTGAAGGAGCAACCTACGTGAACAATTACGTGTGTCTAAAACCCGTCAAATCAATCCAGATGTACCCAACAGCAAGGCTTGAAGGAAAAGAATCATTTGGCCGGTTTAATACCGTTGCAATTGCCCATCCTGGCTCAGAGATTGATATCGGCTCGAAAGTTGTCCTTTCCGCGCCGAAGGCAAGGGCGGAAATTGTCTCAAGGAGTATTACGACTGGTGGGAAATCGATCGCAAGGGGAAGACTCGTCGGGGAAGCCCCCGGAATTAGAGCGCATCTCGAGTGCAAAGGTCTTATCCTTCAGGAGAATGGCATTCAGCTTGCGATTCCAGAGCTTGAGGCAAGTGTACCAGATGTGGAGATGACACATGAAGCGGCCGTCGGAAAGATCGCAAAGGATCAGATTGAATATATAATGGCAAGAGGGCTAAGTGAGACGGAGGCTGTCGGCATCATCATTCGGGGATTCCTAGAGGTCGGAATTAGAGGAATTCCAGAAGAACTGAAAAAGGAAATTGATAAGGCAATATCTGCCACCGAATTGAGTCTTGGGTGATGTCCTCAAAATTCTAATCGGCGGAGTCACTTCCCTACTGAATTGATATTCAATTCCGTTCATCCCTATAGTGTTCGATGCTTTATCGCTTGACGAAATTCGCACCTAGTTATCGTCGTAACTCTGTTAAGCAAAAAAGCGTGCAAACACCTCCTGAGATCGTGATGATTTATTCTGTGAAACGGTATCTGCCTTCTGGGACGTGTATACAGAATTTCGCGCCTTTCTTATATTCGCCAATTTCTTCAATTTTCATGCCAGTGATAGATAGGATTTCCTTGACCATAAAGAGGCCTTTTCCCCATTTTCCTGTGAAAAGATCTTTCTTTACTTCCTCCGGTATCCCAATTCCATCGTCCTCGTATATGATAACAAGTCCATCTCCGACTTCTTCGTAACGAACTCCAATTCTCTTCGTAATTTTTCCATGTCTCATCGAGTTATCGACGAGATTGTGGAAAACTTTCTCGAAGATCGGATCAACTTCGAGGAATAAACCCTCGAGATTGACGACCAAAGTGATTTCAGAGGTGTCAAGAGCAGACGTTCCGCGTTCGAAAAGATCTGAAGCTTTTTCCCAACGAGGTTCTGCTAAGCCAAGACGCTCGTAATCACGAGTTGAGTTGAGAATTCGCTCAATGTTCTTCCCAGCATTTGCCGCCTTTTCGAGATAATTGCGAACATCAGTTTCTCTTGCCCGATCTTTCGCAAGCTCAATAAAGCCAAGAACAACCGTCAATTGATTGAAAATATCGTGGCGCGAGACCCTTCCAATCAGGTTGAGCTTTCTGTTTGTTCGTTCAATTGTCTCCATCATATTCTTTCTTTCAGTGATATCGATTCCGAATGAAACTACGGAAACGCCAAACTTTGAATTCCTCATCTCGCTGTTCTGCCATAATATGTAACGCTCCTCTCCCGATTTCGTCAGCACCGGATTTTCGAAGTTACGAGTCAAGACCCCATTGGCTCTAAAATTCGAGAATACCTCCCAAACTTCTGGATATCTCTCCTTCGGAACAAGGGTCTCGAACCAATTCCTCCCAATTACCTCAACGGCTTTGTAACCTGTGATCCTTTCAGCCGCATCATTAAATATCTTAATAACACCATTTTCATCCAGACCTACAACCATGACATTTGCCGTCTTGATCAATTTCTCCGCAAAATCCTTCGATTCGATGAGTGCTTCCTGTGCCGCAACATGATCGATCGCCATTGCGATTTGATCGGAGACATAGTTGAGAATGTCTAACTCCTTCTTTGTATATCTGATAATTTCATCATAGCTTTGCACAACGATTGCACCGAGCGTTCTATTGCCAACTTTTAATGGTGCTCCCATCCAGTCAACAGGGAGAGTGCCAAAAATTTCGATCTCGCCCTCATTATTTAATCGCATAATGTCATCCTTTGAGGCGAGAAGTGCTTCTCCTTTCCTGATCACATATTCGGTGATTCCTTGGCCAAATTTCCTCGACCTAGGAGGGGGATCATGCTCATCGACAAAATAGGGGAATGTGAGTTCTTGCCTTTCATTATCAATAAGCGCAATATAGAAGTTTCTAATCGGCATAAGATCTGCCATAATCGCATGGACAATGTTGTAGAGTTGTTGAAGTGAATTAGTGGCGGTGACAGCTTGCGAAATACGCAGCATTGCCGATTTGATATTTTCGAGTTTCTTCCGGTCGCTGATATCTCTGCTCGTAACAACCGCGCCGCCAAATTTTCCATTTTCATTGATAAGAAAATTCCAAAAAGTCTCGACCCAGAAAGACTTGCCGCTTGCATGGCGAAATCTCAACTCACACGTGCAAGTCTTGTCCGTACCGAAGCGATTCAAGACCTCAGTCACTTTTGACAAATCATCAGGATAAATCAGATTATGTAATCTCTTTCCTATAAGCGTTTGAGGCGAATAACCTGTGGATTGAAGATAAGAAGGACTTGCATATTCGATCAAAAGATCCGGGCCAACTTGCATGACCATATCAAGCATATTGTCAGTGATTAGTGCGAGACGATGCTCACTCAGTCTGAGTTGATTTTCAATCGACCGTTTTTCGCTGATGTCGATCACAGAAACAAGGCTCTGTTTTGTCCCGGATATTATTTCGACCGTCACGATGACAGGTTTTACAATCCCATTTTTATCTCTTAAATACGTCTCATAAGTCTTGGGAGCGCTACGCGGATCGATCCTACGCTTTTCATGATATTCCAATAGTTTTGAAATTTCTGAGGGGATAACGAAATCCTTCCATGACTTTTTTCCTTCAATTTCTTTTTTTGCGTGCCCTACAAGGCGAGAGAATTCGTCATTCACGAGAGAAATCGTTGTGTCTTCCTCAACAATTGCCATTCCCGTACCTGTGTTCATGAAAATCGTGCGATATCTCTCTTCGCTTTCGGTGAGCGCAATTTCGTACTTCCTTCGTTTCACCGCTTGTTCGATCATATTCGATAACTCAGCGAATTGAGAACGGAGATCGACGCCCTTATTAATGTAAAAGTCTGCTCCTAAATTCAACGCCTCAATGACGACTTCCTCCCTGCCCTTCCCAGTAAAGAGTATAAAGGGAATCTGGTTTCCTTGGGATCTAATTGCTTTGAGGAGATCGATACCCGTACTATCGCCCATTTGATAGTCCGAGACAATCGCATCGTAGCAATTCTTTTGAAGCAAGTACAATGCCTCGTCGACTGAATTTGCAATATCCGCTCGGAATTTTTCCTTCAGTTCAAGAAACCCTTTTACTATCTCTAAGAATGGAAGTTCATCGTCGACGAGGAGGATAGTGATGAGGCTAGCGTCCTCCATCATTGCCATACAATTTCTTAATAAAAGAGGTTATTATAATAAGATGATGGCTTTGTTATCAAAATTTATAATGACAAAATTTCTATTCATAAGAATTATCACTACTCTTGTGATGATTAATACTGATAGCATCATGGTAAAGAACCTTTTTCGCAATTTCATTCTTAATGAGGATTCTCTAAAAAGGTCTTTTGAAAACGCATTGGAAAATGAGAGGTCGTTTGAATCGATAAACAAGTCGAGGAGAGGAATAGAATCGATTGAAAAGATGTGAGAGAGATGTGGGTGATCAAGAAATCCGGCGAAAGGGAAGAATATGATGAGAATAAAGTCAGACAGGCGCTCTTGCGTTCTGGGACAAGTGAAGGAGAAGCGGATGAGATCCTTGAGAAACTGAGAGGGCGAATTTATAATGGTATCACGACTCACGAGATTTATAAGCATGTCAGACAGATGCTTGACCGCAAGAGAAAAATCAGATATAGTCTCAAAGATGCGATCTTTTCCCTCGGCCCGGAAGGGCATTTTTTTGAAAGTCTTGTCGCGAGACTTTTTCAAGAATCTGGGTATGCTGTTAGAGTCAGGGAATGCGTAAGGGGAAAGTGCATACCACACGAAATAGACATTCTCGCTGAAAGAGGGAGCGAAAAGTACATGATCGAATGTAAGTTTCATAATTTATCAGGAACAAAATGCGCGATTCAGACAGCTCTTTACACGTATGCGCGATTTCTTGATATTGCCGAAATGATGCCCATTGCTTCACCATGGCTTGTGACGAATACAAAGTTTTCAAGCGATGTAATTGCATATGCTAGATGCATTGGAATGAGATTGCTTGGATGGCGCTTTCCTGAAGACGGAGGACTCGAATCGCTTCTTGAAAGCCATAAACTCTACCCAATTACTATTCTTCCAATCAAGAAAGATGTTCGAAACTCTTTACTCGCTAATGAGATTATCACAATCAAGGAGATCTTCACGAAAAAGGATCGTATTTATGATCTCCTGCCAGAATTGAAAGCAAACGAAGTTCTTTACGCTGCTCGTGAGGTGGCGAAATACCTGTAGAAACATCAATGCGCCCCGATCATCAATAAAAGGCGGAATTAAGAGAGAAAGGCGTTATCTGATCTATATTGGACGTCGAATTCGATTATCGTCGGGTGTAATGTTCAGGATCCTCGACAACACAAAGCTCATTGCCGTCTGGATCCGTGAAAATCGCCATGAGTCCTCCCCATTCCTGTCGCTGGGGCTTCATGATGAATTTCACTCCCTCGTCGACAAGTCTTCTATGTAATTCATATATACTGTCCGTTTCAAAAACAATACCTGTCGACCCACCAGGTTGTCGTTTATCCAATTTCGACGGCACGTAAAGTGCGATCTTACCCAATGGTTCCGTAGGACCTAACTCCACCCAGTTATTGCTACGCTCATCAAGTGCGATGTCCAGCCCGAGCACTTCGGAATAGAAAAACAGCGCGGTCGAGAGATCACTAACGGGAATGCATGTCATCCAAACCCGTGTGACTTTACCTCGATTCTGATAATCCGAATCACCACCCATCGGATCTCCGAGAGGCATGCTGAATTAATCTGAGCTGCCGATATTTAACATTTGAGAAACAAGAAGATTTGTTGCTGGCCACAGATTTAGAAGGGATCTCCAGATTTAAGAAGGATAATATAATATTTTTAATCAACTTTATCGTATTTAACATCAACCACCCGCCGAACTTTATCTACTCCCACATTTTTCACCCGCATCCACAAAGTTTACTATGACATTTTCCTATGAGATCAATCATCATAAATCTTAGGAAGTTCATATATGAAAGTCGTCGTAACAGGTGGCGCTGGTTTCATAGGATCTCACGCTTCTGAGTATTTTGCTGTCAAAGGTTGTGAAGTCACGGCTTTTGATAATCTCAGCAGAGCAAGACTATTAA
>JANHAK010000231.1 GCA_024464195.1 Methanomassiliicoccales archaeon
AATCTTGGATCCACATCAGATTCCAAATTGCTGCCCGTTGCAGTCACGCATATCTTCATTTTTTTTCCTCCTTCATCTGTTGCAGATAGTTTTCATGTTGATCAATCGATCAAAATGAGTAAATTGGTGTAACGGTTTACCCTCTAATGGGATTTTGAACATGATTTTTCATCTCGAGTCTTCTTGATCACTTTGTCAATGATCGAATTGATCTCTTTTGAGGTCTGTGAATCTGGCTTTGAAAGGACGATCGGAATTCCTCCGTCGCCAGATTCAACTGTAGAAACATCGAAAGGCACGCGGCCTAAGAAGGATACGGCCATCTCCGTCGCGAGTCTCTCTCCGCCCCCCTTCTTGAATAAAGCGATTTCTTTTCCGCAGTGAGGGCAAGTGAAACCACTCATATTTTCGATAAGACCAATGACAGGAAGGTTGAGCGCTCTCGCAAACGAGATCGATTTGGAAGCATCGAGAAGGGCAACGTCTTGTGGCGTCGTCACAATGATGACACCGTCAGCATCTGGAATCATCTGGGCAATGCTTAGAGGTTCATCGCCAGTCCCAGGCGGTAAATCGATGATAAGGTAATCAAGGACTCCCCAGTTTACTTCAGACAGGAATTGCCGAATTGCTCCCATTTTCATTGGGCCTCTCCAGATAACAGCACTATCACTTTTCGAGAGCAGGAACGCCATTGAAATGACCCGCACGTTCGGAGCCACAATTACCGGAAGAATATAAGATCCGTCATGCGTGAGAAGTGCGTGCTCGACCCCAAGCATCTTTGGTACGTTCGGCCCATGGATATCTGCATCGAGAATGCCAACTTCCATTCCTCTCATTGCAAGCCCGAAAGCGAGGTTGACTGCAATGGTGCTTTTTCCAACCCCTCCTTTTCCACTCATTACCATGATTTTGTGCTTAATTTTCTTCAGATTCTCAGCTAGTTTCACATCTTCCGCACTACGTTTCGAACCCTTCGTTTCGACTTTAATCTCTTGAGTTGTTGAGTTCATCGTCATCGCCGTTACACTGACGAGGGACTATTTATAAACATAAGATGACAGTTTTGCCGAATATGTCCGTCACGAAAACTCCTGGGTTTACTGTTTGATGCAATGAGATTTATTGTTGTCATAGATTGTAAACTTTAGAATAAGAAATTGTCACCTTCTCCTTCTGAAATAGTCTTCCAGTATTGCCCTTTCTCCTCTTTGAAGAATCTCGCCAAGTGCCGAGGGGGAAATGTTGAGTTCTCTTGCAAGATCTCTTATTGTCGTCTTCTTGGGGCAATCGTAGTAACCTCTTTCCAGGGCTAGTCTTAGGACCTCATCTTGGCGTCTCGTTAACATACCCGAGCCCTCGACTTTCGTTATGCTTTTGACTTCAATCTGGCATCCGACAGACTTTAGATCACGTACGAGTGAAGCCAACGATTTCTTTCTTCCAGTGACAACTCTCCACAGAACTTTTCCGTTTCCAATACTTGTGGCTGATCGTAAAAAGCATTCGGATCGCGACAAGGCTTCACACGCGACGCATTTATTTGTGATGATATAGCCTGATGCTTTTCCGTCGTTGCGAAATGAGATTTCTGCTCTGCATACCGCGGGATGCGTCTTGATTTCTTTGACAATTAATTCTATCGTTGCCTTATCTCCACCTAATTCGACAAGGCCTCTCCCGCCTTTCTTCCCAAAGGGCATGCACTCAACGAATTCGATTTTTGCAGAGTATTTTTTCGATATGTCAGTTACCCAGCTTTCTGGAATTATGATCGAAAGTAATGCTTCAATCATATTGAACGACCATCTCAACTCCTTTTTTGATTTACAATTATTATCGATTCTGTGCGGTTTTCCTCATATCACCATTCAACTTTGGAAATTGTATTCCATGATTAATTATAAAATGATGATGCTGAAAAAGTATGATTCGTCCATTTAATCGATCTCCTGATAAATAGCGCTATCTTGTTATCGTACCTTTCGCTCCTTTTTCTTATTTTGTTGAGATCCATAATTGTTTGTTTTGAGTTATGAATCTTAATGATCACTGTTGGGATATGTTATTCTTGTAATATTCCTC
>JANHAK010000021.1 GCA_024464195.1 Methanomassiliicoccales archaeon
AGAAGATGTCAGAATTTAGACCGTATGAGCAGTCCGGGGTTTCAGAAGAAGAGATTCTCGGGATTATGAAGGCGATATCCAGGTCAAATAAGCATTTGAAATCCTTCAATGCTAGCCTGGATCAGAAACTGATTTAGATAAGAGAATCATAATGCCATTCCAAACGCCACAATATTGATACCATTAACAGACTCTTGGAGTACTCAAAGAATTAGAGATTCGATTGAAGATTTGCGAAATAGCTAAAAAGACGGTCATAAGCGAATCGAGATGCATAATGAAGAGGATAAAAAGACCTTTTTATTTATCGAAACATAACAGCAGTGCTAAATGCGTAAACGCGTACATGAATCCATAATAAGAAATCTACAACACTATTGAATTACTGGGTATTTTTGATGATTTTTAATTAAAAAAGGAATATGTTGACGATTGCAGGTGTTAGAATACTTTATTTTAAAAAAAGACTTAATCCACTTCTTTTTTTGCTAAGTGTCAAATAGGAGATTTTCACAATATGTTACAGATTTTGATGTAAATATCAAATCACCCTTTTGAAATTTAAAGGCGTTTCCAAAAAGAATGTTGGTGTCCCATCCTTTCAATCCTCGTTTTCTGAGGTCTTTAATTGAAACCGATTTTATTTTACAATATGTTAAAAGCATTAGATTTTATTTTCGTTTTTTGTAAAAAGACAAAGGCAAACTCATTTATAGCGCGAAGGAAGGATCGATCAATTAAAGGACTTTTTTAGTTGATTTTGTGAAGGTCTTTATAAAGGTTGCACCGGAAATGAGACCTTCACAAAGTGCAGAACCTATTCATTTCACAATAAGAACATTTCTTATCCTTTGATACATTCGGCAAAACTTCATTGATAATGATTGACATAATTGTATCAATATCCTTCAGGAGAGCTTTTTTATCTTCACTTGAGATCTCGATTATAATTCGTTTCTTACTCTCTGGAAAGAATAAGGCCGCTCTGGTTACCTTGACTTTCATTTTGCTTTCCAAAAGCAGAGAATACGCCACCAATTGTTTCGTCCAATTTCTCTTTTTTTCTTCGAACCTTGAATACTTGATGTCGACTGGGATGATCTCTCCACTGGTAAGAATAAGAACTGTATCAATGACACCATACAGATGGTATTCTGAAGCCTCAATCGCGACCGAATGAAGAACTTCTTTAACCTCTTCTCTTGGAAAACCATAGATTTCCTTTCTCTCAACAACACGTTGATGCTCTTTTTCATGCTCTTCTTTTGCCATCTCCATCTTTGGCTTTGAAGGTACTGAAACGCCCAGGACCCTAAGGAAATAAATTTTCCTGGGACAGTAGAAGTATTGCGTAATGTCGCTGACCTGAATCATTAATTCGGCTACCATCTCATCCAAAATCCTCTATACGATGTTGTTTCACCTCGAAGAAACTTTGCCACGGACACGGCTTCCCGCTGTATAACATCGGACCATTTCATTCTTTTTTCCGGAAGTCGAATGTAGTCTTCCATTTTCGATAGAATTTCGGTGAGGAGCAACTTCCTTACATCTTCTTGCATCTTGCAAACACCATTTTCCATTTCGAATTCTTTAGGCTTAACCCTTTTGTGAAAGATCAGTTCAAAGACAACTTTATCCACAATCTGTTGTCTGAACATCTCCATTAGATCGAGAACCATGCTCGCTCGACCGGGACGATCAACATGCAAAAAACCGCCATATGGATCCAGTCCAGCGTAATGAATCGCCTTCCAACACTCTCCTTCGAGAACCGCATAACCGTAGTTAAGCAAGGCATTGACTGGGTCAGTGGCATATCTTCCACTTCGATTCCTGAATTGAAAACTCTCTTCAATTAGCTGCGAAATAGAGTTCCAATATATCGCAGATGCATTGCCTTCGATGCCCATGATCGCGTCCCTGATTTCTTTGCAACTCGCTGTCTTAACCTCATTCAGTTTTTCAAACCAAAGTTCAATCCTATGTCTTTCCTCACTCAAGGCTTGAGCCTTCTCTGGCTGCGAATCTCTTCTCGTTTTCGCCATCGTGCCTAGTAATGACATTTGATTTCTCATCTTACAACGCACAAATTCCTTAGCTAGCTCACCACCTTTCGGTTCATCAAATGCTCTGTACTGTTCTCTCCTTGTATTCACCGTTCTCATGATCGGCGGAGAAATCATTGCTCTGACCTGACCTTTCCAGTCAATGAAAATAACACCTACACCGTTTTCAGCAAGTAACTCAATTGCTCGCGTTGTGATTGAGCCAGAACCAGTTACGATCACTTGCTCGATCTCCGATGGGTTTGACCTGAAGACTATTCTTGTCTCATTTGCCTCGCGTTCCTTGACGACAATCTGATCATTCTCACTAGCAATCGTTTTACCCCATCCATCAACAACCAATCTCGACACTTACTCACCGCACACGGATCTATAAATGCAATCATCAGGGCAGGATGATGGGATTCCAGGGTCCTTTTCCTCGTAGACAATTTCCGCTTTATTGTCCCTCTCCTCAATCCACCAGCTTCTGAGATCGTCGTTGATATGAAACAAATCTTTCTCCATTATCATCCTTCCCCCCTTGAAATTGATGAAAACGTTGCAACCGATGTCAACAGGCACTTCGTAGATACTTTCAAAGACCAGGGCATACCCAGCAGGGTATATTCTGCATCGATATCGATCCCCTTTGAATCCGACTTTTAGATCGAAGATGATGTTCCTCATGTAATCGAAACAATCGACACTCAACATGCCACTCGTTCCGAGCAAGCGGCCGCTGATCCTGTGCTCCACAAGAAACGGAATCGTTGTTAAAATCAGCTCCTCCGGCGAACTATATGGCTGAGTGACCAACCCTGATTCGAATCTTGCTTTTGCCGTGGAAAGAATTCAATGATATGTGACAGAACCTCGTAGCAATAACGTTATAATTAGTTTAGAACCCAAAAAAAATGCAATACAATATCATCAAATAGAATATGAAATTCTCATCCGCTCTTCTTGGAACAGTTACAACCGAATTGACTAAAAAATAAGAAACTACCTAATATTTCTCTTGAACTGGGGATTTGAAAAACAGATTCCATAAGTTAACAAACCCTAATGATCAATTGATTAGTCATCTCTTTTCAAGAATAAATTTTTATCTTTTTGAGAACCATCAGTTTCTTGATCCACCACAGAACTTCATGATATAACTCAGAGAAATCAACTTGGCTTTTTCTAGGAGATCATCGCTGATTCCTGGTACACCGCAGACCATCAATATGATATCCTTTGTGTTTTCCGTGACCTTCGTTGCATCAGAGTCTCTGTACGGATAAATCGCGATCAATTTTTTCGAATCCGATACGACGATCTCATTCCCAGTCAGCTCGATAGGTTCCTTCATTCCTATTCCGAGAAATTGTTCACCCTTCTTTGCAAATCTCATGTAGAGATCACCTTCAACAGTCCGCTTATCAAAAGCGGCAAGAGGAATGCCCGATCTGATTGAGGCCAGATTGTACGCATCCACAAGGGCATTAACGCTTGGAATCGGTTTGTTCTGCAGGACCCTCCTGATCAACGCCTCAGACGCGGGCCTGATCTTTGTAGGGTCAATTCCGATTTTCCAGAAAAAATCGCGATACGCTTTGAAAAGCGGCCTGTTCTTTAGTTCGTCAAGTGTGTATTCATTCCTGACTTCCTGAAGTACCGACTCCTTGAATTCCTCGAGTTCTTCCGAATACCTTGCTACATTGACATTCGTAATGGACTCGACGATTACTCTGAATGGAGGGAACCGAGTCTCGATTTCTCCGGAGAATTGAAGTTTCATCGATTATTGTAAGATTTCTATCTAGTTTAAGCATTATTCTAAATCTTTTATGATTGACAAGAGCGCTACTCTCTTTTGAGATTTTAGTATCCTATCAAAGAAGGAAAGAAATTGTATGGATATTCGATAGATCATTTCTTCACTGAATAAGATTCAACGGGAATCACCATTGCAAATTTTGGATGATCTAGTACAATCATTGTTCCATAAAAAAAAGTATATCATCGTGGGTAAACAAATACTCAAAAAAAAGTCGGTTTCCTTCATGTTTCGAGGCAAATTCAGGCAAAAGGACTAAATAGTAATAGCGCGTGTCATGTTTCACTAAACTGAATACCTCAGTTGGTGAAGCATGAGAGTCGTAGAGACGTTTGGTTCACCAAAGTGAGGCAGAGTTTAGGGAAATAAGTAAACGGAGGTGAACCAGACGATGTATAACAGGCAACCGCGCGAGATGTACAAGGCGGTATGCTCCGACTGTGGCAAGGAATGCGAAGTTCCTTTCAAGCCTACCGAGGGGCGACCGGTATACTGCCGCGATTGCTATCAGAACCACCGCCCTGCAAGGCGGAGCAGGTACTGATCAATTTTTTGAGACGGGTTTTTAGTCCATCTCTAAACTTTTTTATTTTTTCCTTTTGATATCTTGCTACTTGCATTTTACTTCTTCTTTTAGAAAATTTCTATCATTCGAGCAAATCTATTTAACGATTGAATTCAATGAGCCAGTAAGGTAGCAGGGGGTACTACATGGAGGAGAAAATGCTGATTCAATATCCGCCTCATTTGAAGTGGACGCTTAAGCGAGCGCTCGATGATCCTGAAGGGTTTTGGAGTGAGATTGCAAGTGAGCTACATTGGTTCAAACCATGGGACAAGGTTTTTGAAGGAACTAATGAGACATTTAAATGGTTTTCCGGCGGCATGACCAATATTTCTTATAACTGCGTGGATGCACATGTGAGAAAAGGAAAAGGAAATCGAGCTGCGATCATCTGGGAAAGTGGCGAAGGCGGGCAGACCCGTGTGTTGACATACAATCATTTACTTTTTGAAGTTACAAGACTCGCAAAAGCACTTCGCGCTCTCGGCGTCAAAAAAGGAGATAGAGTAACGATCTACATGCCGATGGTTCCTGAGGCTGCAATTGCTATGCTTGCGACCACGAGAATAGGAGCGATACATTCCGTTGTTTTCGGCGGATTTGGATATGGTGCGTTAGCAGAAAGAATCGCAGACGCAGGATCAGAGATTGTAATCACATCGGATATAGGTTACAGGAGGGGCAAAACCGTTCCTCTAAAGGAAACAGTTGATCGTGCGCTCAAGGACGTAAAAGGTGTGAAAAGAGTTATCGTGCTAAAAAGGGGCGACACCGATCCTCCTCTGACCCCTGGTCGAGACATTCGATGGGAGGACGCACTAGAAATGGGTGCTTCCGAGAGTTCCGAGGTTGTGCCGATGAGATCCGATGAACTTGCCTTTATTCTATATACATCTGGCACAATGGCAAAGCCGAAAGGCACGGTTCAGCCACACGGCAGCTATCAAGTTTACGTCTATGCGATGGGGAAATGGGTTTATGATTTGAAGGAAACTGATGTGTGGTGGTCAACCTCCGATATCGGTTGGATCGTTGGACACAGCTATGTGGTCTATGGACCTTTGCTCACGGGCTGCACCACCATTATGTATGAGGGTGTGCCCGATTACCCGACACCTGATGTCTGGTGGAAAATTGCAGAGAGGAATCGCGTTACTCAGATGTGGATCTCACCAACAGGTGTACGAGCACTCATGCAGCACGGTGAGCAATGGCCTAAAAAACACGACTTAAGCTCAATTAGGGCCATCTTCTGCGCTGGGGAAGTTTTGAATCCTCCTGCCTACGAATGGCTTTCGAAGAAAGTATTCGACGACAGGATACCAGTCGTCGATCATATGTGGCAGACAGAAACGAGCGGTCCCATCGTTGGAAATCCTATTGGCATTGCGACCCTGCCAATTCTTCCAGGTTCCGCGACAATTGCACTTCCAGGCATCGATGCCGATGTCGTCGATGATAAGGGCCAACCGCTTCCCCCAGGTGTTGAAGGTAATTTCGTTATCAGGCGCCCATTTCCAGGCTTAACACCGACTATCTGGAACGATCCCGAGCGATACAAGCGAGATTACTGGTCAAAAATACCCGGATTCTATTATACGGGGGATGGCGCGTCGAGAGATGAGAACGGCTATTTCTGGTTCGTCGGGAGATTTGATGAAATCATTAAGATTTCTGCGCACCGGGTCGGTACGGTCGAGATCGAGTCTGTTCTCCTTTTGCATCCCGATGTGGCAGAAGCCGCTGTAGTGGGCGTACCAGATGAACTCAGAGGAGAGGTGGCATTTGCGCTTGTTGTTCCGAAGCCTGGAAAAGAACCAACAGAGAAAATGAAAGCAGAGCTAAAAGAGCTTGTAAGAAGGAATATGGGTGCAGTTGTGGTCATCGGCAACATTGCGTTTGTTGGCAAGCTTCCGAAGACGAGAAGCGGTAAGATCATGAGAAGGCTCATCAAGGCTCTCGTTGCTGGACAACCACTCGGTGACACATCGACTATAGAAGATCCAACGGCGATTGAAGAGATTAAAAAGGCAGTTGCGGGAGCGCGAGCTTGAGATCAATAATTTCATTGATTTCGGCCATTGTTTCAGAAATGAGCTCGATCGAACCTGATATGACAAAATTTGATTAAGAATACAAATCAAGATCGTGATCGACGATGATGAGGGATTTCTTTGCAAAAGGCATAATAATAGGCATAACAAGATATTCATTATCTATAGGAACGAGGGGAAAGCTTGTTGAGAGACTGGAAAGATCGTTGGAGGGAGAAAATCAAAACAGCCGATGAGGCTGTCGCCTGCGTCGAGCGGGGACAAAGGGTGTTCATTGGCACAGGATGCGGGGAACCCCAGACACTGCTCAGGGCGCTTATTGGTAGGGCGGATCATCTGGCCGACAACGAATTTATTCAAACAATATCCCTTGGACTTGTACCGTATGCGGAAGAGCGGTTTACTGATAAGTTCAGATTAAACGCATTTTTCATCGGCCCCAATGTACGAAACGCTGTGAATGAGGGGCGCTCAGATTATACACCAGTTTACCTTTCCGAAATATCAAGACTCATCGAAGCGGGAAAAATACCAATTGATGTCGCGCTCATTCAGGTCTCGCCTCCAGATGAACATGGCTATTGTAGTCTTGGTGTTTCTGTTGATATTACCAAGAGTGCCGCTGAAGCTGCCGATGTTGTTATCGCGCAGGTCAATCAATACATGCCGAGGGTCCTTGGAGACAGTTTCATTCATATCTCCGACATAGACTATGTAGTTGAAGCCCATGAACCTCTGCTGGAGTGGCGGGCGGATGATGGCGAAAGCCCAGAGGAAATCGATCGCATTGGTAGATTTGTGGCAGAGCTCGTTGATGATGGATCAACGATACAGACTGGTTATGGTTCAATTCCCGATGCAGTACTGCGTCATCTGAAAAATAAAAAAGATCTTGGCGTCCATACGGAGATGTTCTCTGATGGTATCATCGATCTCGTTGAAAGCGGGGTTATTACTGGGAAGAAAAAAACAGTCCATAGAGGAAAGATTGTCGCCTCTTTCTGCATGGGGACAAAGCGACTCTACGATTTCATCGACAACAACCCCGTTATCGAATTTCATCCTTCCAACTACACTAATGATCCTTGCCTCATAGGAAAACATGATAAGATGGTTGCGATCAACTCGGCACTCGAGGTCGATCTCACTGGTCAGGTGTGTGCCGATCAGCTCGGATACATGTTCTATTCTGGACTTGGTGGGCAGGTTGACTTCATGCGCGGAGCAGCGAGATCGAAGGGTGGGAAGCCGATTATCGCGCTTCCTTCGACGGCTCAAGGTGGCAAAGTGTCAAGGATCGTACCACGGCTCTCCGAAGGCGCTGGCGTGACAACAACACGCGGCGATGTCCATTATGTTGTGACAGAATATGGAGTAGCAGAACTTCACGGCAAGAGTATCATGCAACGGGCGCTCGCGATGATCAACATTGCTCATCCGAAATTCAGGGAAGAACTGCTCGCGGCGGCGAAATTCCACCACTATGTCTTCCTCGACCAATCGGAAGTTCCGTATCGCGGGCTTCCATATCCACAAGAATATGAAACTTACAAGACATTCGACGGCGTTCAGATATTCTTCAGACCTATCAAACCAACGGATGAAGAAATGATGAAAGAACTCTTTTACTCATTCTCAGAAGAAACGATCTACCAGCGGTTTATGGGACCAAAAATGGCGATGCCTCACCGCGAACTCCAGCACTTCGTTAATCTCGACTACGATACGAGGATGGCAATCGTCGCGATTGTGAGAGAAAAAGAGAGAACGAAGATTATTGGTGTTGGGAGATACAGTCTTGATAAGACGACAAACATCGCTGAGGTCGCCTTTGTTGTACACGATGATTGGCAAAACAAAGGCATCGGCACATTTCTAATGAATATGCTGATCAGAATTGGGAGAGATAGGGGGATCAAGGCATTTACTGCCGAAATTCTGGCGGAAAACAAACGGATGCTCAATCTATTTTATAAAACGGGTTTGAAAGTCGAAACACGATTCGAAGGAAACACCTATATCGTTTATATGCCAATCCAATAAAAAGGTCAATAAGAAGAAAAAGCATGAAAAGTAGGATCAATCATGCACAGCCTATCTGATTCTCTCGACTTTTCCGACATAGTTCGCGATTTTCGATTGATGATCAGATTCCTCTCTAATAAGAGTCTCTAAGGTCGAAAAAATGGACGATGGGTTCTCGTCAAATAGATTCTTCATATCTGACTTTTTTAGCGCATCAAAGATGTTTTTGTAAATGTCATATGCTAGCTTCTCATACCTAGACAATTCCATCATGATTTCGAATTCTGTCTTGTTCTTGAAATTAAACTCGCGAGGGCGGATAGATGGAACCCCTTGTTGATTTTTTGATTTTACTTTAGAGATTAACTCCTCAACTATTGCCCTGTGTTTTTCAGACTCTGATATTAGCTCGAAAACGACGTCCCTGAATTCATCTTTCTTAAGGTTAATGTAAGATTCCCATTGAGACATGGTTTCGAAACTCAATTCAATCTCTAACGCCTTGTGTAGGAATGTTAACAATTCATCAGTCGTTCTTATTTCGACCATATATACACATTGCATCTTTTTTCATTATTTAATTTTAGGGGCACCTTGTTCGACATTTTCGTATAAATTCTCCTTTGCTTTTTTTTCTAGATACAGCACGATAAGATGCAACACACGAGGTCAGGCTCTCAAATCGATGATGAACGATTTAACTGCAAAGCATATGTGCATCGAGATAGCAAAGAATTTTCGAATTCTATAAATTGAAAAATTTTGATATTCCCATAATAAATTGGTTCAAAATAATCGGTATATATCCACGCAGGAAATTGCAATTTTTAATTTAAAATATTCCCAGTAATCGGAAGTTTAGTTCTGAGAGAAATGTGAAAAATATCAATTAGAGGTGGTCTTAGGATCAAATCAATGAATAATCGACTATCGTTTATCGGTTTCTTCTGGAATCGCCGTTATGATAACCCGCCTTCGAACCCACCAGTAGGCAAGAAATGTTGCATTAACTGTAGAGACGATGAGAATTAATATCGACCAAAGAAGCAATTTAGACTCAAGGCCGAAAGCAAAACTGAAAATCGTAGCCAAGGTATTTGGTACGAGAACTGCTGTTCCGAGAATTGTTAACCAAGTCATGACGAGTGCCATACGGTTATTCAAGACCTGCAGCTGATTGTTATACAATGATTGCAAGACTTCGAGCCCTGACGCGAGGACTTCGGACATATGCTCACTCAATTCGATCTGTCGGTTAACTTCGTCCGCGAGCAATCCTATTTTTGACAAGACCTTAGGATTATCTGTCACGAGATCTGCATCGCCATAACGTAATGAATGAAGAACGTCCAATGTCCTCCATAGTGTATTTAGATACGTGATGAGTGCGTGCTTAATCTCATAGATCTGGCGTCCGATGGTCATTCTGGGCGATTTCGGATCGACAAGCGTCTCGCTCAATTTGTCACCGAGTTCCTCTATTTCCCTCAAGTGCTCAAAGTTCCTCGAATTGCTCTCGTCGATAATCCGGATGAGCATCAGCGTTAGCTTGTCCTGAGAGGATGCAGATTCTGGCAGTTTTCTTAAGAAACCATCTGCATAACGTGCAAAAACAACGAGTCTAGCGACCTCCTTACTATGCATTGTCACGATGAGGTCATTTTTTATGAGAATAATGAGAGGATATACTTTCAATTCGAGACCTTCTGCTCTCACCGCGGGAAGCATGATGCCCATCTCTGTTCCACGGTCTTCAAAAGTCGCGTAATAACCTGAAAGGAGCGTTGAAACCAACGAATCCGTGAATCCGAATTTTGCAGCGATATCATTTCCTTCGTGCTGCAGGTCATCTGTTGCGAAGTTCACCCACGAAAGCATTGACGTACGGATTATCGAAATAAAATCATCCGGTGATGACCCAGTGAACTTGATAGTTTTACCTTGTGAAACGAGCGCAACACAAATTCCTTTTGGCTTCTCATTTAAATAATTATTGCCATCGCTCGCCGAAGCGTTATTTCTTGCATGTACTGAATCACTCATCAATTCGCTCACCTTTATTTCAAACCATCTCGATTCTGGTAATCTGAATCTCACCACGATTGCCTAATTGAAAATTGAGAG
>JANHAK010000232.1 GCA_024464195.1 Methanomassiliicoccales archaeon
TCAGTGTGATTACCGTTAACTGGAACAGACCCATCGAGACGGTACGGTGTATCAAATCATTGAGAGATGGAGGGATTGAAGATATCGCGATCTTCGTCGTCGATAATGGCTCTGATGGCAATGATGTTGATCTTATTAGACAAGAGGTTCCCGAAGTTGAGATCATCCAAATGGGTAGGAATGTCGGCTATGTAAGGGGGGTCAATGCGGGTGTATCAAAGGCCATGGAAAACCATTCGCCTTTTTTTCTGATCATCAACAACGATGCTTATGGCTCGCGAGGTTTCATCGCTGAACTCATCAATGGTATGGAGCGCCATCCGAATGCCGGTATCGTAGGGCCAAAGATCCTCTATCCTGATGGGAAAAAAATCTGGTACGCCGGTGGTGAATTTAATAAATGGTGGGGATACAGCAAGCATCCAATGATGGATTGTGAAGATAATGGCGATCAGAAAGATAAGAAAGTGGACTTTGTGACAGGGTGTACAATGCTCGTTCGGAGAGAAGTTTTCGAGAGAGTCGGGTTTTTCGATCAAGATTACGAGATATATGCTGAAGACCTCGATCTTTGTCTGCGCGCTGCAGAAAGAGGTTATGAATCCTGGTATATACCTTCCTCGGTGGTCTATCACGAGGTTTCAAGTTCAACTGGGATTGCTGGCTCAAATCTCATGACGCCGTTAAGAGCATATTACTATGCGAGAAACATGTTTCTTTTGACCTCGAAGAGAATCAAAGGAGGAAAAATCATCACATGTATCATTGGGCAGTTTGCAATCTGTTTTCCCTATTATTTTCATTTGATTGCGATGCAAAAGATGAAAGGAGCGCATCTTGCGTATCTTAGAGGAATGATCGATGGCTTAAGATTCATTGTGGGAGGGAGAAAGCTGCTTGAAGAATAGAGCTTTCTCAGCGGTGATTTACCAGAGAATCGCATCCTTTTTCTCACTTCGCTTCCGCGGGATGCGCGATATGCTCCCGATTATCGTCGTCGGGCTACTCGTGAGGTTAATTGTGGCGCCATGGACCTCATGTCCGTATGACATTTATCCCTTTTACAGAGCATCGGTTGACATGCTATCTGGTGCAGGTGTTTATGGGCATGCTTACTTTTCCTATCCTCCCCTTTCTGCCGTTGTCTTCTATCCATTCATCGCAATATTATCGTTGTTTCTTGACCCATCGAACTTTGGGTCTGTCCAGTATTCTATGGTCAGTGTTGCGCAAATTACGGGCATGCTCATTCCTTTCGTAACTCATCCTCTCTTCAATATCTCCTTCAAGCTCCCCTTGATTGTTTCAGATCTTCTGCTTGGAATCACGCTTTATCGATTTGTGCGCGAGAGAAGAGGCAAGGACTCAGCAAAGAAGGTATTTGTCTTATGGTTTCTTAATCCGCTTGTCATCTGGATCAGCTCTATCGCAGGCCAAATCGATGTCTTGCCTGCATTCATGACATTGATCGCATTCATCAGCTTTTACCGTCGTGAATATCTCATCGCAGGTCTGGCTCTTGGCATTGGCGTCTTCATTAAACTCTACCCGATTTACCTCTTTATTTTCTATTTAACATTCCTCTTCTCTAGAGAGTTTGATGGCCAACATTTGCGTGCGAGTCTCCTGAGAATCAAAGGATTCTACGCAATGTTGATTGGAGGGCTGATGAGTTTGATCGTCGTCCTTCCGTTTTTCTTAGCGCCCGACAAAATGCTTGACTTTATCTTTAGGAGGACAGGATCAACGAGCTACGGTGGGTTGAATTTTTGGTTCTTTGTTCCTGCGCTTCCCAGCGAAGGTCTCTTACCAGATATCTTGCCAAGTGTAATCGGCCTCCCGACGATTGTTTTTGTCCTCATGGTTGTTCTGATTTTTCTTTTGTCCAATTTAATTGTAAGATTATACACGAAAAAGAAAATTGATGAATTGACTTTGCTAACCATCGGTAATCTCGTTGTGATCGGCCTCATCTTGTTTTTGCAGCCTGTTACAAACCCTCAGCACATGCTCTGGATTTTTCCAGTCTTGCTGATTGCTCTTGTCGATGACAAACGCTGGGAAAGAAAGCTTTAC
>JANHAK010000022.1 GCA_024464195.1 Methanomassiliicoccales archaeon
GGTTAATTTCGCCGGCGATCTCGAATCCCATTTTTTTATAGAAATTGATCGCAGGAAGATTGCTTTTTCTTACTTCTAATGTAATATAGTGAATCCCTCTCATCGCGCACTTCGAACAAAATTCTCGAAAAAGAATAGTACCGAGTCCTCTTCGTTTCATTTCGTCTTTAACTGCCAACATAAGGATTCTTGCTTCTCTTTTTGAAATTGTTATGCCGAGAATGAACCCCTGAATCTGTCTGTTGTCCTCGATTACGATGAAACCATCGGACCAGCAGGAAAAGACATTAAGAAAAAGTTCTGGCGTATATCTTTCTTTCAGCTCCGTGCATGCAAGGTCATAAACCTGAGGAAGATCGGTGATGTTGAAGCGTCTCAATATCAACATTTCATTTATCTCTTCTGGCGGACTTAATCTTTTTGTATATAAAATATATAGTAGTTCCGCAACATGCAGTTATTATTGCACCAATCGCCGTGCTTGAACATCCTTTCTGATCGACTGCCTTTACATTAACATGCAAAAGAACACTTGCACTGTTGTTATAAGCATCGACCAATGTGAGTACGACAACATTTCTTCCTGGCTTGAGCGTCGTTAGCCATCTTGTTCCATTCCACTCAACGGTTCCATCGCCCCCCAAATCCCATAGATATTTGAGGATTCTGGAATTGTCATAGGAATCCGATGCATCAAAGACGATGAGGGTTCCCGCAGTGACATTGAGTGACTTCCAGGGCACATTTATGATTGGAGGATATGGATCGATACTCCAATCCTTCCAGAACAAGAGGGTGAAGTATTCGGCAATATCATGCGATTCGATTTCTAAACCAACTTCTCTATTGTCCCAGAATGAAGAATTCACCCAATTCATGCTCGAAACCACAACGATATCGTCAACAATGATCCCTTTGTTATGAAGAAGCCTAAATGGTTGGTACTTCGAAACAAGTCTGGTCTCCAAGTCGATTGATGATAGTTTCGCAATTTCATTCAATTTCTGGACAACTAAAACATTGTTATTCCCATCCTGTGTATTGAACCATGAAGAATCGAGCAAGAAACGCACGGTAACACCACGATTTGCGGCATTGAGAATTGAAGATATGATTTCACTGTGGTCTATCCAGGATGGATCGCAGTAGAATTGTTCGATCAGAATTCTTGATTTTGCCCTATTAATGAGCTCAATCAAACGTTCATAAGAAAAGTCGGGCGAGACAATTGGTCTTACGATTCCGCGAAACACGGATATATCTTCCAGGACCTCATGGCAATCCATTTGGCATGCGTTTTCTGCGATTCTGTGAATCACAGTATTTTCAGAAATTGAAAGGTATTCTTGAGCGGTGCGGACATCTATCATTGACTGACAGCAATCTTCCTCGAAGATCATAGAGAAATATAATGCAAGGGTTCGATCCTCAACAGTTACTCCCCAACCCCTGTTAAAATCAAGTCCTTCCGATACCCAATTCTCGGACATGATGATGATTCTTCGGTCATCTATAATGGCATACTTACTATGAAGGTACCTATATCGTTTGAATCCATCATATGAAGTCATAAAAAGGACTTGAACTCCGTTGGTATGCAATTTTATGGCGCTTTCTCTTGTTTCTTTTGATAAACCACCGACGGGTTGTCCTTCAAGCAAGACACGCACATCCAAACCTCTCCTTGAACAATTACAAAGCTCGTCAACAATTACATTATCATTCAAATCGTAGAGAGACACTTTTACTGATCGGGCAGCATATTTCAATTCTCGGCAAATTCTTATTCTTGCTTCTTCAGGCGCGGAAAATGGCTCGATTACTCCATAGCTTTCGATCCCAAGAAAATGCGACCGCCCAGGTGGCTCAATTCGCCAATCAGCAGATGTGTTTGTATCTCGCCAGGGCTGATATCTAATCGCCGCCTCTCTTTTTCCTATTTTTGCAACTGGATCGCCAATCCATTCAATTCCTGCATAGGCAGAATTTCCGTATATAAAAACATCAACGGTATGTCCTTTTTGATCAAGAAGAAGAACTTCATCGCCTGTGTCAGCGAGTTGAAATCGGCCAGATTTCTTGAAATAGGTGCTATTAATTTCAATAATTCTTTTTTGAGGGTAGATCTTCTCAACCCAGGATTTATTCCAGGTTAAAACGATTTCTTCATTTCTTCTAATGATAATGTCGATTGAGAATTTCAACTGACCTTCCAAATCTGAAATTGACCAGTTCAGAAGAGAAATCTCATCTTCGAGGGGATTGCCAATAACAAGATATTCAGAAAAAAACGAGGGAGCAACCTCTGTAATGAGTAAACAAGAGGAATTTCTCGAATCAAATTGGGTTTGATTTCTTTCTTCTCTATTCCCGTTCATCTCTGCAACTATCTGAGAGAATTCTGAGGGTTTTCCATTATCATTCATATTAAAAATCAGGTCATTATGTAAATCCAACAATTGAGAAGATGAGAGGCCAAGAATAAGGAGGGGGAGGAGGACCGAGGTGAGTGAGAAATTTGGGCCTCTCATCGTTAATATGAAGTAAAGAGCTAGATTTTAACCGAGGCGTATACAATTAATCTATACCAATTCCCATAGTTTCGATGAAAAATCATTCGTCGCACCTTTTTCCAGTATTAGAAGATAAGATGAAAAAATGGTATTATCTTCGTGAAAATTGTTTTCAAAGGTATCTAATAAGATTCTCCAGGGCGCTTTTCACGTCGGATGATTTAACAATACCCGAGGCCAGAAGTACTCCATCTGCTCCAAGTTCAATCGCCCGTTTAACGTCCTCTCCCTTTTTGACGCCCGCACCACAAAGAACTGGTATTTTTTCATCAACTTTTCTAACTGACTCAATGGCATTCGTAACGACTTCAGGTTTAGCTGTTGTAACTGAAATATCTCCGCCGATAAGTTCTGGCGGCTCAACCGCAATAAAATCTGGCTTAAAGAATGCAATCGCGCCCGCTGCATCTGCTGTGTCTGCACAGGCAACGGTCTGTAAACCATTTTTCTTGCACATGGAAATTGCTTTTGCGATATCTGAGAAGATCATTTTTCTTTCCGAGTGATTTAATAGGGTTCCAGCTGCCCCCGTCGCTTTAACACTTGATGGGGTAATCCAGCCTGTTTGTGCTCCAGCATCAATAGGATCTACATGTTGAGATAGAACGGGGATACTTACTGAAGAAGCTACCAACGAGAGCTCGACGATAGGTGGACAAACCGAGATACAAACATTCATGCTCCTTGAAACTTCCTGACAGATTCTTGCCATTGAAAGAGATCGGTAGCCCTCCACTTCTCTGTACGTTTTGAAGTTGACGATGATTGCCGGTGTCGAGATCTTAGTCGACATCGACCATCCTTTCCTTGAGTTTCTTAATAACTGACGGCTTCGTGGTATATTCCATTTCTTCTGGAGATACAATACCTGGCATGAATGGCCCATGTCCTCTCATATAGATACTTACCCTGACAGCCCTTCTTCTCGCCTCATCCCATACGCTTCCAGCAAAGTAGTCAACAGGCGTGTGGACACCAGGGGGTGATCCTGGCTCTTCTAGACCTTGAAATCGTCCATTGCTTATTTGGAAGCCTAGGCAAACGATTCGCGGTGGCCCATCAAAAAATGAAGGATCAGAATCTTCAACTGAGCATGGATACCATGCACCATAATGTGATCCCCGCATCCACCCAGCTACGAGTTGCGGGAACATGAAAGGTTGTAATACTTCCCCAACAGCTGGCAATCCGCTTTGGCAGCGAACGATCATGACGGGATCGTCTTTCCCGACATATTTTCCAGCCGCGAAATTGAGTTTCTCTGTACTAACGACGGCCGCTATTCCTATCTCGTCGATCTTGCTGTAAACTCTCTTGATTGCATATCTAGTAGTATCGCCGAGAAGACTCAAAATGTCGTAACTCTCCTCAGGTGCGCTCATAATAATCTTCTTCGATTCGCACACATCCACAATTTCGAACTTGAATCCTAGATGGACTCGGGGATCGATGACGAGGCCTGCCGTGGTAAAAGGATCCATGAAAATTCTTGTTAGTGGGAGCGAAAATGAGGAGGGCTCAGTCTTATCAGCCATAAAAAACAGCACTGGTTCAGACGGTCTTTCATTGAATTCCATCTCAGCAGCGCCAGGACCTGCACCTCTGACATTGCCGCTGAACGCGTCCTTCAAAATATCCTGGCCAGCAGCATATAATTTCATGTCCTTTGCAATCTTTGCGGCCTCCTGGAACGCTTCCCAGGCCAGATGATGGACTTCCTTGTTGTTTTCTCCTTTTCGATGGGACATGAAGAGATTGATATCATCGCCAACCCTCGTAACATAAAAATCCTCGATCACTCCGGCCTTAACACCGCTCATCAACGTTTCTCTGCATTTTTCCATCATCTTCGGATGAGGACGTGAATGCCCAGCAACCGACCCAACATCTGCCTTTATTACAGAAACAGTGACCTTGTTCGCCATTTCCAATCCCAATCCTCTGCAATCCGAAAATACAACTGTCTGTATAAAACATTTACATCGAGCTTAGTGAATCACCTATTGCTATGAATTTACAATGAATAAAAATAAAAAAACGCTTGCTCAATGTGAAGAGATCAATGAGTCTATCTTCTCGATATTATTATCGTAAAAGGATAAAGAGTTTGATCATTTAAATGATTCAATCTTCCAATACTCTGATTGCGTTAACAGGACAAGCATCTGCTGCTCTATTCGCGCATTCTTTTAACTCCTCCGGAATCTGACCCTGCCCTGGCTCACCCGCACGGTATTTTTCCTGGATATCCGAAAGACCATCATCACCCTCAACGAAAACTTCCGGACACTCGTCGTTATAACAGAGCCCACATCCAGTGCATTCTTCTCTATCAATATCCACTTTCGGAGACATGAGATTTGGTATAGAGCAAAAGGATATTATTGTTTTCGGTATCTTGTTCGAATTATTGTTTAAATCTGGCATCGCAAAATTTTTCGGGGAAATCATGTCTTTCAGGCCAAGATTTCTTTGAGGATTCACGCAGACTTTACCATTTATATATCCCGGTAACACATTTCCGGCAAGGTATTGAGATGAACGGGCAATCAATGTTGAGGAATTCAAAATCGATCAACGATGGTGATCTGGGGAAAGAAGTCGTTGTTAAGGGGTGGGTACAGGAAATCAGAAATCTCGGAGGGATTTCTTTTGTTATAATAAGGGACAGGTATGGTGTTATCCAGATTGCCATGCGAAAAAAGGACACCCCGCCGGATTTGTATGAAAAACTAATTGGAATTTCAAGGGAATCTGTGGTATCAGTCTCCGGCATTGTAAAAGAAAGTAAACAGGCGAAAATGGGGTTTGAAATCGTTCCAAAAAGTTGCGAGATTCTCAGCAAAGCGATGACACCTTTGCCGATGGGAGTGGTCGATAAAGTTGGCGTTGAAATGGAAACAAGATTCAATAATAGATTCCTTGATCTTAGAAAACCGGAAATAAGAGCTATTTTTCAGATCAAGTCGATTGTAATGCAGCTTATCGACAAATATCTGGTGGATAAGGAATTCGTTGAAGTTTTCACACCAAAAATTGTTGCATCAGGGGCGGAAGGAGGTGCAACACTATTCCCCATACAGTATTTCGATAAGAATGCCTATCTTGCGCAGAGTCCGCAGCTTTACAAACAAATGCTTATGTCAACAGGACTTGATCGTGTTTATGAAATCGCACCAGCATTTCGTGCCGAGCCTTCCGATACAGTGAGGCATGTCTCTGAATTCATCAGCTTTGATGGAGAAATGGCATTTATTGATTCCCAACGCGACGTTTTGGAAGTAATCGAGGGATGTATGCAATATGTGATCAAAGAGGTTGCCGATTCTTGCAAGGACCTCATCGAATTGATCGGAGTTCCAATTAGTGTTCCCAAATCTCCTTATCCAGTACTCAGATATAGTGAGGTGCTCGATATTTTATCATCTGAGGGTGCAGATATTGAGGAAGGGGAGGATCTTGGTACGGAAGAGGAGAAGTTGCTTGGTGAAGTGATGATGTCTAAAGGTTATGAGATGTATTGGATAATCGAATATCCAGAGAAATTAAAGCCCTTTTATATTATGGAAAAAGATGGCACAGTTTTTTCTCATTCATTTGACCTTGATTACAAGGGACAAGAAATCGCGTCAGGAGGTCAGCGAGAGCACCGATACGATCGACTCGTTGAGAGAATGAAGAAAAAAGGGCTTAATATTGCATCCTTTGAATTTTACTTAAATGCATTTGCATACGGAATGCCGCCTCATGGTGGATGGGGGATTGGTTTAGAACGGTTCATTCAAAAAATGCTAAACCTTCCGAATATCAGAGAAGTGATTCTCTTTCCACGGGACAGAAACCGTCTTTCTCCATAACGGCCAAAACAGATTGTTAAAATGAACCAAGGGGATTATCAGATGGTGTAAAGCAGATCGAAAGGTGATAGTCCCTGATGATAAAGTAAAGGTGTAGGATCGTGTCATTCAAACAACAATGTGATAAGAAACTGGTCGCCCTTCAGGAGAAATTGCAATCAATCAAACCTGAAAAAAGAGCATTCGTGATCTTTTTGGTAGGTATCCTTTATCTAGGCGGTCTAATCACTGCAGACCAGTTAATCGTAAGAAAGCCACTAACGGAGATCGTTGGACCTACACCAGACGTACCTTACTACAGAGAACGGACCCAGACTATGCTCGAGGGGGGGTGGCTTTATCGTGACATCAGATGCGAGTCCCCTCCTCTCATTGTTTATTTAATGATCCCTGCTCAATTTTTTGGTGGCGAGGACTGGATTTACGAAATTTATTTTTCGATGTTTCAGATCTTGACTGCACTTTTGTTTTATTATGGATTGCGAAAATGGGATGATTACAAAGCTTTTGCCGCTGCACTTCTCTTTTATGCGGTGCCATTTGAAACAGTCGAATCAACTTTTGGAATACAGGATGAATCTATCGTCGTCTTTCTCTTTTTCCTTTCAGCAATTCTTGTGCTTCACCAGCGTTTTAAATTGTCAGCATCATTCATCGCTATCGGCATATGGACTAAGGTATTTTCCGTGATGCTCTACCCAAGTTTTTTCCTTTCAGTGAAAAAGTGGCGAGAGCGTTTGATCCATCTTGCAATCATCGTCCTTGTCTCGATTGGCGTTTCTATTCCCTTCTTGATTGTCGCACCTGATGAATTCTTAGCTTTTCCCAGTTATTATTTTCTTGAGGGGGGCGCTGGTCCAGCGGGTGGAGATAGTTTGTGGGGATTTTTGGCGATGGGTGGTCTTTCCGTTCCTCGCAGTGTTCTTCTAATCACGCTCGCTATCGCGCTGATAATCTCTATTCTTTATGTCGCAAAGAAAAAACTCGGCTTTTGGAGTGGGGCTCTAGTCGTTGTCGTTACATTTCTTCTTTTTTATCCAAGGACTGCAATGGGATATTACATCTTCCCCATATCGATGCTAATTGTGTGGGCAGTTGAGAATAGAAAAATAGCAATTCGTTGCTTTACCACTTACATTCCTTTTTTTGCCGCTCTTGCATTCAGCAAGAACAATATCAAAGGGGTTCCTTTGTTTGACTATTCTTGGAGCTGGATTGCGGGCTTTGTTCTGGTGCTCATCGGAACGATTATGCTCCTCGATACCGTGAAGATTGCTCTCAAGACCACACCTTTTATTGAAAGAAACGTCAATGATGAATAATTTCAAAGGATCAATTTAATAGAAAATTTAATGATTCAATAAACTGAGTGTCCCTTACGATGGCTGGCCGTGATAAGGAAAATGAACAGGTAGATCAGGATTACGAGGCGAGTCCAGCAGAAGACATCGATCATTATTTGTGTCCAGGTGAAAATGAGGATTTCATTGAGTTCTTTGTTTGTGGAGACCCGAAACCTCAGGGAAGTACCAGATCCTATTATCTAAAAAAAATCGACAAGGTTGTCACAATACATGGCAACAAGGATACAAAAAAATGGCAGCTGAGGATCGCAACAGAAGCACAGCACGCGAATGAAAGGAGAGCAATATCATTTTATTCTCCCGATCCATATTTTGGATACGAAGTCGAAGCTGAATTTGTCTTCCAGAGGCCTAAGAGTCTCCCGAAGAAGGTAACTCTTAATACAAAAAGGCCTGATGTGGATAAGCTCGTTAGAACTGTTTTGGATGGGTTAGCTAAGGTACTGATTCCCGATGACTCTCAGGTTGTATCTATCATTACGAGAAAGCGATACGCGGTTGACAAAGAATCGCCGGGGGTGCGCATTGCGGTAAGGAGACTCCGTCAAGAACTACCGAGACTGGAGAAGAGGCCCGACGATCTGCACTCATAGGGTTCATCACGTCCCAAAGGGGATCAGCTGACCCTCTTCTCTTCATCCTGAACTATCGGGCCTCGTGAATTTTTTAAATACCTCACTATATTTAGAAATGTCGTTCATTTATAACGCCATTTCCAAATACCCCAGACGATACCCCAACCTAGCTCATTTCTTATTTATTGTTGGCATCAATCCAGGAGTCTTTTTTCGCCCTCTATTTTCTTGAGAGGAGCGATGTCTTGTGTAACCTCGAGGCAACCGAGATATTCATTACCCTTGCCTCTCACGGCAAAATACTGGATAAGGACGTACTTATCGCCAAGATGAATCCAGAATTTCGCCGAGTCTCTTTTACCCGTCCTAAATTCATTGAGAATTCTGTCGACAATTTCAACACTCTTCTGGGGATGACATTTTTGAACCTTACGACCTATGATCGCCTTTGTCCTCGGAAAAATCCTTTCACGTGTTTGATTGAAAAATCGAACTGTGTCCTTATCATCGACAAATGTGATATCGATAGGTAAGTGACTAAGAATAGCTTCTAGTTGCTCGAGAGTAAGAGTACCAGTATCGAGTGTAACCTCAGTACCTTTGACTTCTTTAATAGTTGCTACCTCCTCAACCGTTCCAATGGCCTGGCTCGGGGTGAAGTAGCAATACCCGAGATCGTCCATCGAGTGTTTAATCTGTTTCCACTCTCCCTCATTGATGAGTTTCAACGCAGTTGGGAAGAGAATGTTTTCCTCCTTGTAAAAATGAGATATAATCATCTCAGAAATAGAACGAAGCGCAGATGCAAGCTCCTCCGTCTTCTCTGACATCGGAGTCTCTTGTTCAAGCAGCGTAGCGATCTTCTTTATGAGAGTCCTTTGCTGATCGTGCTCTGACCACATGACGGCAGGCGGCTGCGTTACACCGTGTTTTTCAATCATCGGAAAGAGTGCGTTCTCTTCTCTGACCTTATGTTTGTTATATTCTTTGAGGTGTTCCACAAGTTCTGCCAGACGTCCAACCGTTTCCTCCGCCTCTTCCTTAATTGAAAGTGAAGGAAGCAGTCTAACAATTTCGTCAGCAACGTCTTTCACATACTTGTGTTCCTCTAACAAAATAAAAATGGGGTGACCTGGGCCAACCATTTTCTCTCGAGCCGATATTTCTTTGGAAACAGCCACATGCACTTCACACAATCTCTCAACATCTTCAAGGGGTAAACCTTCCTTAACAAGGGCATCCTCAATGATTGAAATATCGCCTTCATCAATTTGAGATAAGATTTCTTTGAATCGTTCTTTTACTTCTACCACTCTTTTTCCGCGCTTCAGATCTTCAATGATCTCTTTGATGACTTTTTTCACTTCATTATTTTGCCCACTCATCCAATTAACCTCCATTTTTAATTGTTGAATAATGACTATCGATCGATGCATTAGTGATCTTGAGATGCAACATTAACGAAAATATATTCTTCTTCCCATACTTCAACATTCTGCAATTTTTACGAGACGCCCATAAAAGCAGCTCAATCTCATTTGGATAAGGTAAATTTTGTCTTCAAATCTAAGACACGCTAATTGAATTTCTTACTCATTAAGGATTTGCAACAAAAAAATAATCCAAAGGAGAACAATGTATTTTCGATAAGAATGCCAACTGCGATTGTATTGATCAACACAGAAATAGGAAAAGAAAGCGAAGTCATCGATTCGCTTTCAAAACTACCCGAAGTAAAGGAAATCTATCTGGTCTATGGTGTATATGATATCGTTGCAAAGATTGATTCCGAAACGATGGAAAGTCTTGAAGGAATCATCACTCAGAAAATAAGACATGTACGTGCGATTCGATCAACTCTCACGCTGATAGTCAGCAGACGGGGAAAATGAAAGATACTAGAATAATGATTACCGCCTGTATCTGTTGCTCTATCAGGCTTTGCAGATCTATTTAATTGATCGACGGTGATTCCCTGAATGAGTTTGAAAAGGACCTTGAGGTTCTCTTTGAACGCCTTGTAGCCAATATTCCAGTTAATGCAAGAGATAAACTTCTCAGTCTCGTTACTCGATTAATCGAGCTCAGAGATCGGAACATGTTAAAAATTAACCATTCTGTCCTCGAATTGGTCGTTGCGAAAAACCTCATCTTGAATGGATATGAAGTGAAGCTCGAATATGATATCAGGGAGAATCTGGCTTGCGATGTTTGGGCGA
>JANHAK010000233.1 GCA_024464195.1 Methanomassiliicoccales archaeon
TATTTTATATCTCAAAACAAAAACATTATCTTAAAAATCGGTCGCATTAAAGAACTTTAAATTTGCTTATTGCGGGAATCAAGAAATATAGATAGTCATCTACCATAGATAGTCATCTACCAGCATTGAACAATCATTTTGTCAGTATTCAGAATCAGAAAAACGAATGATGATCATCGATTCGTTGAACACATTCATATATAATAAAAAAAGCAAAATGACAAATAGTCCTCTGATTTTTATCCCTTTCTGCATGGAAATTCCAGAGATCATCGAAAGCCTCAGCCCCAATGAAAAAAGAGTTCTCATCGCGTTGAAGGATCTTGGCGGAGTTGGAACTCCCGAAGATGTAATGAAAAGTGGAAATTTCAAGCAGCTTGTCGAGGTCATGAACGCTGCTTCTTGGCTTCAATCAAAGGAGCTCGTACGCATTGAAGAGAAAGCAAAGAAGGTTTATTCATTAAAGAATCAAGAGATTATTGAAGAAGGATTACCAGAGCGGAAAGCACTCAATGCAATTTATTCTCGAGGCGGGACAATCGAAGCCCATGATCTCGAAGGAGTTCTAAGTAAAGAAGAAATTCCTGTTGCTATAGGATGGCTCAAGAGAAAAGGGCTTGCGGATATCAAGAAAGATGGTTCAAGAACGTTGCTAGAAATGACGAACCACGGAAAAAAAATGGTATCCACGGAAATGGACGACGAAAAAATTCTTAAGCTACTTCGAGAGAGAGATCTCTTCGAGGGCGAAGTAGATAAGAAAACTATTGAACAACTGAAATCCCGCCAGAACCTGATCAACGAGAAACTCGTAGTAAGAAGAAATCTGATTTTGACAGAACTTGGGTCAAAAATCGCATCACAGAAGCTCGAAACAAGAGAGGAAGTAGGCCAGATTACGCCAGAGCTCATACAAACTGGACGGTGGCGTGACGTCATATTGAGGAAATACGATATCAAGAGCTACGCACCCTCCGCTTACCCGGGAAAGAAACATCCCATTACAAGGATGGCTTCGGAGGTGCGAAGAATCTTTGTTCAGATGGGATTTAAAGAAATCGATGATGAGTACGTTCAAGCAGCATTCTGGAATATGGATGCACTTTTCACACCACAAGATCACCCAGCGAGAGATCTTCAGGACACTTTCTATCTGAAAAATCCCGCAAGGATTCCCTTGAAAGACGAGGAACTCGTTCAAAAAGTCAAAGAGATGCATGAAACAGGAGGCTGGACTGGTTCGACCGGTTGGCGATATCGATGGAAAAGAGAGGAGGCAGAAAAGGCGCTACTCCGTACGCACACAACAGTTGCGACAATACGATATCTTGCAAAGAATCCCAATCCTCCAATCAAAGTTTTCTCGATCTCAAGGATTTTCCGTAATGAGGCGATCGACGCAACGCACTTGCCAGAGTTCATGCAAATCGAGGGCATTGTCGTTGAAGAGGGGGCAAATTTCGACATGCTTTGTGGGGTTTTGAAAGAATTTTATCGACAGATGGGGTTCGAAAAACTGAGATTTCGGCCAGGTTATTTCCCATACACTGAACCGTCGCTCGAAGTCGAGGTTTTTCATAATGGAAAATGGATGGAGCTCGGCGGAGCGGGAATTTTCAGACCTGAAGTAACGGCACCGTTTGGCGTGAAACACAATGTGCTGGCATGGGGACTTGGTTTTGAGAGAATTGCAATGCTGCGATGGAATCTGACAGATATCAGGGAACTTTACATTAGCGATATCGATCTCCTGCGAAAGAGCCCGATTTTTTAGTGGCCGCCAATTTCGCGCTGACTTCCATCGATTTATCCTTCATGCCAAGGAGCAAATATGCTTCGGCAAGAGCCTTGATCACCTTCGAACTGTCCTGATTTTTGAGCAGTCCGAGACTTTTGCTAAAACATTTGACTGCTTCCTGCCCATTCCCCAAACCCATGTGTATCAGACCGAGTTGATAGTAGAGCTTGTCAAGAAATTCTGGATCTCGCTTTTTCAATTGCATTGGTAGAATTGAGTCTAAAATGCTTTTTGCTTCATTATAGCGCTTGAGGCCGATGAGTGCA
>JANHAK010000023.1 GCA_024464195.1 Methanomassiliicoccales archaeon
TGTATTCAGCAATAAGCGTTTTCAGCGCCTTTCGAACTTGTGAGGGAGAAAGATCCGTGGCCATGACAATTTCGGAGATGCTGATGGGCTCCGAAGAGGAATAAAGAACTGCTTCAACAACCCTCACGGGATCCACATCACATCACCGCTTCACCATTCGAAAATGTGATTTCTGGCGTTGTCGCATCCTCAATCGCACCAATATCCCATGGGACTCTTGCCTCGACGAAGATCTGGCCATACGGCAGATCATCCTGTGTGAGAGAGATCTTTCCCATTTTCGCAAGAAAGAGGAGTGAAACGAGAACCATAACTCGGTCTTCTTTCGATTCTTCCCAGAGGTCCTCGATGCTGATCACGCCAGGACCGCAACGCTGAATCCTTTGCCAGACGATCTCAACGTCCTTTTCAACGTCCTCAGAATGTGTTTTCTCATCGAACTTGATCCCAGCTTTTCGCATCTCCTCCCTAATTGCTGCTCTCCTAAGATTCGCTTCAGCTTCCTTACGCGCCTCATCAAAAGCATCGAGTAGCTCAACTAGTGAGACCGGGCGCGAGCTACCACGTCTGATAGCTTCCGCGAGTTCAACATGGTCCAAGATATCGTATTCGAATGGCGCAGAATCCGTGGAGTTCGTTAGCATGTCAAGATGGTCGAAATCCCAATCGCTACAGAATAAGTCGTAAACCTCTGCCCTCTGGTGCATCTCGAGGACTTTTTCACTCTGCAGCCTGAGGATCATCCATGCCATAAACATGAGTTTGCCTGCGACAATGAAATTGATTTCCTCATCCTGCATCTTTTCAGTGTAAAGTTTCGTGAACTGCACGAGGTCAATATCCCAAGGATCGAGATTGTTCGAGATAACAAGTTCGAAGACCAATTGTATCGCTCTGTCAAGAGGGTTCGTCGTGATCGGTGGGGTTTGAGACTCCGCTTGATGCAAAAGCTCAAGGTAATGATCAATTCTTCTTGAACGATCGCCATCATCGATAATCGCCTTATGAAAGAGAAGATGATCAAGAATCGATGATGCGTTTTCACATATGGTCATGCTACCCCCTCCGCAGTGTTCCCATTCGATTTAGCAGCATCCTCATGGAAGTCCGCTATATCGCCGATGTTTGGTCTCATGATGACCGTACTGGTGCCTCCCTCTTGCTTTGTGACACCAATGATGTGATCAGCCTTATTTAGCGTGACCTTCCTCAGAGATATTTGTATGAACTGGGCAGTCTTCGAGGCACGCTGTATCCTGTGAGCTACTGTGTCTGCATTGACCGCATCGAGAAACATGTCCACCTCATCGAGCAGATAAAGCGGCGACGGCTGATATTCCTGAATGGCGAAGATAAATGCGAGTGCGGTAAGACTCTTCTCTCCCCCGCTGAGAGCTTCAAGCCTCAGCGTCTTCCCATTCTTTGGCTTTGCCCTGATGACCAGGCCTCCCTGGAAAGGATCCTCGGGATTTTCAAGAACAAGTTCCGCTTCTCCACCGCCAGACAATTCTGCGTACATCCTCTTGAAATTCTCGTTAACGGCTTCGTAGACCTTGAGAAGACCCATCTTCTTTTTCTCGTTCAGGTCTGCCATAAGTTTCAGCAGATCTCTTCTTTGATCCTCGAGCCTTTGTATTTCCGATTTCAGTTCGTCGTACCTTGCCTTCTTCGCATCGTAGTCTTCGATCGCCTTGAGATTGACAGCACCCATCGAGGCAAGTTGCCTCTCGCATGAACTGATCTTTTCCTTTAAGGATTCTGATGAAGGTAGGGGATAGACGATTTGGACATTGTATTGTTTGATTTCCTCGTCGATCTCCTTGAGTTTATCCTCCGCGACCGACAATTTTGTTGTCAATCCAACGGAGAAATCTTTGATCGTCTCGATCTTCGATTGCAATTTGTCTTTTTCTGCTTCAAGATTCGTTTTCTCCTTGAACAGCGCATCCCTTTTCTCCCTCAGCTCGTTAATTTCCTTGCCCATCGAGTCTTCGATCTTGAGCAGCGCCGTGAGCTCGACCCTAAACTGCTGCTCTTTCTCCGTTGCTTCTTTCGCTTCGTTCGTCAATTTTTCGATTTTCTCCTTCGCCTCTGCCTCCATGGCATCAAGGTCTTCGACTCTTCTTCTGACCACATGTAACTTCCCTGAGATCGCTTCTTTCTGGGATCTTAGCTCAGAGACTTCGTTGATAAGTTCGACAACTTCCCCCTGGAGATTCTTGAGCTCTTTCGATAGATCCATCGGTGCGAGATCACACATCTTTTTCTTTTCTTGTTCTTTGAGCTCAACAGCCTCAGCAATTTCCTTCGTCAGCTGGTCTATTTTTTCTGCGATCGATGTGAGGGATTTCTCGACTTCTTCCTTTTCTTTTCTTCTCGCTTCGAGGTCACTTCTAACCTTGAGCAACCTCGCCTTGATTTCCTCTTTTCTTGACTCGAGGGCTTTCAGCCGCACGTCATTCGCGCCACCCGCGCTATTCAATTCGCGAATCCTATTTTCAATTTCAATAAGTTCAGCCCTGACCTTTCTCAACTCCTCCCCGACTTTCTCAGCCTCGTCGGTCGCCTTTCTTAACTCTTCACCAATTTCGTCAAGCTTGCTCTTTGAGGCAGACCCGAATTTGACCTGAGTTCCCTCGATCGTCCCCCCGATCATCGCACCAGAAGCTTCTAGCAACTCGCCCTCGAGTGTCACGAGGCGAACTCCTCCCATGAACCTTCTTGCTTTTTCGAGCGTTTCCATAACAACGGTGTCGCCGAAGACATACCAGAATGCTGGCCTATACTTTTCATCGAATTTCACGAGATCAATCGCGTAACCGAGGGATTCCTTTTCTGCAAGAATCGCCTTACCCCTTGGCTTTCCATCGAGCATCTTGTTGAGAGGTAAGAAGATCGCCCTGCCGAGGTTATTCTTTTTCAAATATTCGATCGCCTGTGCGGCCACCTCATCATCGTCAACAACAATTGACTGCATTCTTGCGCCTGCGGCGACATTCAGCGCTGTTTGGTATTTTTCGTCGACCTCAGCGAGTTCTGCAATCGTCCCGTGAATTCCCTTAAGTTCCCTACGATCACGCGCTTCAAGGATGCTGCGAACCGCACGTGTATATCCCTTCGCGACGCTTTCGAGAGCTTCCTGCTCAGCCTTCAAGTGATTGTATTCTCGCGTGAGACGCTGAATTGCCTGCTCAAGCTCATCCGCCTGACGGCTCAATTTTGACTCGAGATTCTTTTTCGAAAGATACTGCTCCTGGAGCGCTTTTATTTCCTTCACTGAATCTTTATCGGCGCTCCTGAGGGTCTTGATATTCCATTCGGCATCGTTGATTTCAAACTCAAGGCTCTTTCTCGATTCCTCGAGGAGGGAAATCTCTGATTCAATCCTGCTCTTTTTCTCCTCCAGTCTCTCCCGCTCCATCGAAAGCGCGTGGAGATTCTCCTCTTTTGCTTTGATTTCCTCCTCGAGAGAAGAGATCTTTTGCTTCAACGATTGAAGTTCTTCGTCGAACGCGCCAACTCTGTTCTGAATCTCTTCAAGAGCTTGTTTCTTTGACGAGAGTAATTCAGACCTGCTCTGCAGCTGCGAATCGAGATTCTTCAACTCGCTTTCCAGTCGCTCGACTTCAGGGGAAAGCTGCTCCCTTTCCTCTTTTTTAGTTTGTAAAGATTCTTCAATTTCTTTTGTACTTTCCAGAGCTCTTTCGGCTTGATCGCGCAACCTGGCAATTTGGATCTTCGCAAAATCGATTTTCTCCTTGAGTTCCTTGAAACTCTCCCCGCCTTTTTTCGAGGTTTCGTCTTCGATTTCTTTTATCCGAAGTTCCATTTCGTTGATCTTTTTTGATATTTCGTCCTTTCTCAGCTGATGATCGTTGAATTCCCGATTATATTGTTCAATCTGGCTCTTTATCGAATCGATCTCAGTAAGAACACTTTCTCTCCTCTTGTGCGCGAGCTGCGCTTTTGAAAGACTGAGGGTGTTTTTAATTTCGAGGTACTTAAGCGCTGATTCCCTCTCCCCCTTAAGTTGCTCGATCTGCTTTTCGAGTTCATTCATGATGATGGTGATTCTCTCTATATTCTGCTCTGCTTCCTTCCTTTCATTTTCTGCCTTTGCTATTTCTTCATCGTACCTGCTGATACCAGAAATATCGTCGAGAATTCTTCTTCTCTCAATATTTGACATCTCAACGATCTTCGTCACATCGCCCTGCTGGACAAAATTGTATCCATCAGCACTGATTCTTGCATGTGATAACAACGATTCAAACTCCGTTAGTGTTGACTTTCGATCATTGACATAGAAATATGAATTATAACCATCTCCTGCGTCCGAAAGCTTGACGAGCCTTGTCAGCTTGACAGTATCGGAATCAATGGGGATGAGCCGGTCTTTATTATCAAAAATGAGCGAGACTTTTGTATATTTTGCTGGCTGTTTTGAATTGCCGCCGTTGAAAATGAGATCTGTGAGTTTACCAGCCCGAATTGCCCTTGAACTTTTCGGACCGAGCACAAAGAGAATTGCATCGGAGATGTTCGATTTTCCAGATCCATTTGGTCCCGTCACGGCGGTGTACCCTTCTAAAAGGGGGATCGTTAACTTCTTGCCGAAAGATTTGAAATTTTCCAGTTCAATTTGCTTCAAGAACATATAATTCCCCCGGTATGAGGTAATAAAAAGGCTCTGCTCGATGAATTAACAAGCACTTTCACATCCCATCCCACTAGTCCGACGGTTGTCGGACAAATTTGTTATTTATTCTTTGATATTTAAATGTTAGGTAAAGTATCTCATATTATGAAAAGGTATTGGCTATTTTTAGGAAAACCACTATGATGCGATAGAAAGCGACAAATTGGTAAATTTTACTTTCACAAACAATGAGATATCAGGAATTTAAGAGAACGATTGTCTTTTTTTATTTCAAGTCTAGAAGATTAATACCGCTCATGCCCCAGTGTAGAAGGCGATTTTAACCGCTTATTTTTCAGCTTCATTGAAATCTTCGTATGTGAGCAAATCACCCAGCATATTCAAGATTCCTCATGGTCTTTTTTTCAAAAGATACAAACTAAGACAAGAAATGAGACTTCCAGATAATTTATTCTTGAGAACTCGATGAAGCCAACGACATTTTAGAAAAGATTATTGAAGAGATCTTGCTATACTCGGCTTCAATCTCTAAAAAACAGGATGGGGTGCGATGAAGAAGAACGAAGAGAGCTGGTACTACACATTCTTGCCATACAACATTGCGGGTGGAAGCACCTCTCCACTTATTCCGCTCTTTGTTACTGAGGGACTTAAAGGTAGTCTAACCCAGGTGGGCATCGTCAGCGCTATTTCATCGATCGCCTCTGTCCCGGGCAATATTCTCTGGGGGAATTTATCAGATACAACGAAAAAACGTCGCCCCTTCGTCCTCCTCGGATTCGGAGGCATGGCGTTTGCATTGTTCATGATGGCGATTTCCACGACCATTTCCTCATATTATCTCGCCAACTTCTTCTTCGGTCTTCTTGCATGTGCCGCAGCACCTGTGGGCACTGTGCTCGTTCTTGAATCGTTTGGAAAGCATGAATGGGCAAGAAGATTAGGAGATTTCAGTAAAGTTGGCGGTATCGGTTGGGTTGCTGGTCTCATACTAGGTTCTTTATGGCTGGAATTCATGCCAGGGGCAAAAGAATCAGTTTTTTCCTTACGAGGGCTCTTCCTCGTCGCGAGCTTGCTCGCCCTCGCCTCGTTATTCCTCGCGTTGAAATGGGTTCCTGAACCGGAAGAGAAGGTCAGGAGGGAACACATTGAAAAAAATATTTTGGATCAGCCACTCATCGTCTTCGAAAAAGTCAAATATTTTCCTCACAGGCTTCTTCATGTTCTTCGAATCAGCACAAGAAATCTCAGCATGCGAAATTTTCCTTCGAATTTAAAAAAGTATTACATCATGACATTTCTTGCATTCACGGGTTTTCTCACGTTCTATGTGGGTCTTCCAATTTATCTGAGAAACTATGTTGGTGTTTCTAACTCAGAAGTTTTCGTTGTTTTTCTCGCGAGCTCAGCGGTTTCAGCGATTACCTACTCGATTGCGGGGAGATGGGTTGCACGTTTTGGCGGAAAGAAGACGCAACTGGCTGCGTTTGTTGGAAGAATCGTCCTTTTTCCGTCTTTCTTCGCTGTCACCTTCCTTCCTCTGACCAAAGAGTGGCTAATCATCACTCTTTGCATCCTTCACGGACTGATCGGTTTTTGCTGGGCAAACCTCAGTGTCGCGGGAAACGCGCTCGTCTCGAACATGTCGTACTCGGAATTTCGAACAGAATCTCTCGGTATTTATAGCGCAATCCAAGGTCTTGGATCGATCATGGGATCATTCATCGGAGGTATCATAGCTGAGTATTTCGGTTTCTTTGCGACATTCGTCATCGCATCCCTTTTTGTCCTCTGTGCGGCAATCATTCTAATGATCCTCGATGTGGAAAAAGGACCGTCAGAACAAGCAGATCAGCACGCTATTCATACATGAAGGAGCATGAAAGATTATTTCTGTCTGATTGCACCCGCGATTTTTCTTCCAAAAGTAACGGCTTTGGCCTCTTCTCCAGGTGCAAGAGGCCCCTTCATGTTCTCGACGATAAACCATTCTCCCGGAACGGCAATTTTCATTCCAGCACGTTCCATCATTTTCTGAATCTTCTGAGCGCCGCCTTTCGAAGCCTTGTCGAATCTCGTATCAAAGGCCGCTCCAATCTTTCCGGACGCACCAGTCTTAATTGCAGATTTCAAAACTTTCTTAATCGCTCCAGTTGCACTTCCAACATGAGTAGGACTTCCCAAGACCCAAACATCTGCAGATTTGAAATCATCCGCTGTGACCGAATCCGCTTTTTTGCAAGTTACATCGTTGAGGCCAACTTCCTTCATGCCAGCGCATATGGACAAAGCAATCTTTTCCGTATTCCCATATGACGAATCATAAACGACCAGGACTTTCATGATATCACCAATAATTGATCATTGATACCTCCCCTTATACAATTTGCGTATCTTTAGGGTGGAACATCGAAGGAATTCTGAAATCACTATTGAAATTTAAAAGACGAATACAGTCGACTCTATATCCAGATTCACGAGCTACCACTGAATTCCTTATTACCAAAGAATACTAAAATCACGAACAAAGAATCATTCCAAAATCGTAAATAAAGAAAGTGCAGGGAGGAGGATTTGAACCCCCGAACGCCTACGCGACGAGACCCTGAATCTCGCACCGTTGGCCAGGCTTGGTTATCCCTGCAACTAGATTAAGAAAGAGAGATACCGTCGCGATACTAAAACCTTACCCAATACTCAATCCATGAGTATTTAGGGCTTGAGTTCAAGCCGTTTGATTTAGTAATCCTGACATTTTATTTGGATAAGTAAAGGAAAAGCAACACGCAATGATGCCTGATTTATAGGAGTTCGTCAAATTCAGAATATTGAGAGAGATGGCGCTCGACGAATACAAGAAAAAGAGAAATTTTATCATAACCCCGGAGCCAGAGGGAAGCGTTCAAGGGATTGAGGATGAGTTTGTCATTCAAGAACATCATGCCTCGCACTTGCATTTCGATTTTCGCCTTTCCCTTGACGGCGTCCTGAAAAGTTGGGCTATTCCAAAAGGTGTCCCTTTGGAAAAGGGCGTCAAGCGTCTCGCTGTCGAAACAGAAGATCATCCAATTGAATATCTTAATTTCGAGGGCGTGATTCCCGAAGGCCAATATGGTTCCGGAGAAGTGAAGATCTGGGATAGAGGGAAATTTCATCTTGTCGAGAGAACCCCTGACAGAATCGTTATTGACATCGAAGGCACGAAACTGAGAGGCCGATATGCACTGATCAGATTTAAGGGAAAAGAAAAAGATGTAAAGAACTGGCTCCTCATCAAGACGAAATAATTAACAGAAACGATTTGATTCGAGACGAATTTGATCTGATTTTTTTCGAAAAAAAAACTCGAGACAAAATTATCAAAAGAGACCAAGATAAGAGAAAAACAATAAAAAGAAAAATTACTTGGATTTCTTCATGATTTTCATCCAGCCGCCGCTCTCGTATACGGCAAGTCCTCTCTTCGCGAGCGTCTTCTCAAATTCTTCCCATGAGATGATCTCGAGGCGAGGATTGTTTCCCTTTGTGAATTGGACACCAGTTGTTCCCTTGACACGTCCGGGCTTCAATCCTTTCTTCTTAGCAATTTCTTTTGCCTTATCCAGGCTTATTTGTTCCATTACCAATTCTTTTCCCTCCTATTTTCGCAAGTCAATTTCGGCCAGCAACAGGCCATATGACTGGATAGTAATGCTTCATGCTCATATATAAAATTTTTCATATAATGCTCTTTATCCAGTGCCTATCCCTTTTAAAAATCTATCTCTCGCCGAATCAACAAACCAGATATATGGCTAATACTGGAAGGCAATCTGATCCGTTTTCACGACTCTCCCAACCCTCTCCTATTCACAGATATTGCGATTAAAAAGCTTTATTTCCGGCAATTTTCTTTTAATGGCGATCTAACGTGACATCACTTTTCGGCTCCTCAGGCATCCGCGGTCTTGTCAATCATGAAATGACAATTGATTTGGCACAAGCGGTTGGCGCTGCCATCGGTGGTCAGTATCGCAGGGTTGTCATCGGGAAAGATGTTCGAACGAGTGGGGACATGATCGCTTGCGCTCTCTCTTCTGGGATCATGTCATGTGGTGGTGATGTTTACGATGCTGGCATAGTACCAACGCCTACCCTCGCGCATGCGACAAGAGATTACGATTGCGGTATAATGATCACGGCCTCCCATAACCCACCAGAATACAACGGAATCAAGATATGGAATCCCGATGGATCCTCATTCGATGATGATCAGATGGAAGACATCGAAAACGTGGTGAGATTGCTAAAGTTCAAAAAGGTTGACTGGAGAAGTGTCGGGACGAAGTTCACACATGAGGGCGCGATCGAGTCTCACATCGAAATCATTTCAAGACTTGTCGGCCCAATTGCGGCAAAGGTTGTCGTTGATTGCGGATGCGGTGCTACCTCTATCATCACGCCCCGCCTTCTTAGAGAACTCGGTTGTAAAGTCGTCTCGATCAATTCGCACCCAGATGGCTTTTTTCCTGGAAGATTGCCAGAACCGACCGAAGATCAACTGGTGCGATTGAAAGATATCGTTCTCAACGAGCATGCCGATATCGGCATCGCCCACGATGGTGATGGCGATCGGGTTGTGATTATCGACGAGAAGGGACGATTTATCGGGGGCGACAAATTGCTTGCCCTGCTGACTGCAATGTTTGGAAAAGGCGGAGTGGTGACGACGATCGATTCCTCGATGATCATCGACGAATTGGTTGGGGGCAAAGTGGTGAGGACAAGAGTTGGTGACGCGTACGTCTCGACCATGATGAAACAAACTGGGATCGAGTTTGGCGGGGAGCCTTCGGGCACTTTCATTTTCGCGAAGAATTCGCTTTGTCCCGACGGGATTTATGCCGCTGCTCTCCTGGTTAAAATCGCCTCTGAAAATAAAATTTCTGAAATCGTTGACTCGTTGCAAATCTATCCATCATTTAGAGGTTCTTTCAATTTCGAGCGTGCGAGAAGGAGAGAAATCGAAAGCAGGCTCGCGCAAGAAATTGAAAAGGTGAAGTGCGATAATCTGTTAACGATGGATGGATTTAGAGCCGAATTCTCAGATGGTTGGTTCCTTATTCGATTATCTGGGACGGAGCCAAAAATGAGGATCACAGTCGAAGCGCGTACAGAAGAAGCGCTCACGAGGCTCAAGACCATTTCGACAGAAATCGCAAGAAGGTGTATTTCATGAAAGCGCTTATTTTAGCCGCAGGCGAGGGGACGAGGCTCAGACCTTTGACATCGAACATTCCGAAACCGCTGCTACTCGTTGCTGGAAAACCATTTCTCAGTCATTTGATCGCCGCTCTGAAAGACGCTGGTATCAAAGAAATCAGTCTTCTCGTTGGCTGGAAGAGCAACAGAATTAAGGAATTTTATGGTGACGGTTCGGCTGAAGGCGTCATCATCGAATATCTTGAACAGAAAGAGAGAATGGGCACAGCGCACGCGATCGGCATCGCTGAGAGCGCCATGAAAGATTCATTTCTCTGCGTCAACGGCGATATCGTCGTCTCTGCTTCGGACCTCAAAGAGATGATCAGTCTCCATCGCAAATATGGATCAATCGTTATGGGAGCTGTGACAGTCGAGGATCCATCGAGGTTTGGTGTCATCGAGATATCAGGAGAAAAACTTTTGAAAATTATTGAAAAGCCAAAAGTTCCATCATCGAAGCTCGTCAATGCTGGTGTGTTTATCTTCACACCAGAAATTTTTCAATGGATCAGGAAGACAAAACGATCGCCGAGGGGAGAATATGAGATCACGGACAGCCTCAACATGATTGCCGCATCGCATAACGTGATCGTTTATCCTTTGAAAGAAGGTTGGA
>JANHAK010000234.1 GCA_024464195.1 Methanomassiliicoccales archaeon
TTCTCGTAAGGCCAACCGCTTCAATCAGATGATTCACCGCCGCAAAGCTGGATATTGTATATGTAACGAAAAGTGAATAAGATTAGTAAGATTAAAGCCTTGGCCTATATTCTGGCGTCTCGCTGCCTTGTCTTTCAATTGATGTCCTCTCAGTTTCTGGTGCTTCCCTCACCTTAGTTTGAGTTTTCTTCGCATCAATGTCTTTCTTGTGAGGCTTTTTTTCGAGAAAATCTCTCAGTTCATCAGCATCAATCTTGAGCATGATCATATCTCCGATAGTCTTGATGTCATCCGTTTGAATTTTGATAAGTGGTGTTGCCAGCAAGGGTTTCTTGACATTAAGTAAATCGATTGCATCTTTGTCCAGTCTGACCTCAATAAATGGCACTTTCCATTCTTTATCTGGCGAAAAAATAATGTTTTCAGCGAGACCAATTTGTCTCGCTTTTCTACAGATAACTCTTTTTCCTACGATGTCTGCTGCGGTCATCAGAACCGCTCCTTCTTCGACCACAGCATTCTTCACTTCGGAGAGGGGTATTTTCAGTGTAATAGTATCTGAAACAGAATCAACACTGTCTGTCTTCACAAGAATCTTCGCCGTTGAGAACAGAGGCTTTTTCGCCCCGATCGTTTCCTCAAGTCCTTTTTTTACTCCGATGCGCAACGCAGGGATTACCCAATTTTCAACATCAAGGGCAACACCCTCGACCATTCCAACGATCCGAGCATCTGAACTTACAATTTCCAGGCCAATAATATCCTCCATTTTTAACATGAGAACCCCAGTAACATTACATGTGTCAACGGTTAAACATTTTTCTCTTTGGATTCAGTACAGCAATTGCTTGCATCAAGTAAATTTTTTAGCTGGGTCTATCTGTGGATCAGAAGCGGTTGTTACTGGTGGATTTTTGACCACATCATTCCAAGATTGAATTCTTCATAAATCTTGCGACCATTAACTTGATTAAACATCTTGAAAAAATCATGATTTCCTGTTATTTGTGAAAAAAATATAAAAGCATGTATTAGTGAACCCCCAACGGCCGTTATGTATCAAGTTACTTATAGTTCACTTTGGTCGTCTCCAGCGCATGATATAAATAATCGTTATTACGCAAACAAAGATCAGTATCACTGGAATAAAAATAATCCATGAAGGAAATTCGTCGATCGATTGAACTGTGACGCTAATCGTTGCATTATTATTCGTCTCGTTGAGCTCAGTGATCAGATTTGAGGGATCAACTATGACCGTGATCGTGTGGGTTCCTTTTGTCGCGATCCATGTTACAGAAGCATTGGCAGTGTCATTAATTGGCAGATAGCTAATGAATTTCTGCTGTGTCATCGGGGAACCATCGATGGCAAAAGTCACAAGAACGTTGATCGCATCCTCGGTTCCAACATTTCTGATCGTCGCTGTTATAATGACCTCGTCCCCATCTTTGATTTTATTTGATGATAGATTGATATTTTCAGATGCGATAACAAAATCAGGCATGAAAAAGGATGATGAAGGAACTGTAATTTCGACTGACGCAAAATTATTCGACTCATTGAGTTCCTTGATTTTATCGTCTGGGTCAACAAGAATTCTAATTGTGTGAGAACCTTGAAGTGCTTGCCATACAAAGCTCACGTTGGACGAACTATTTACAGACAAGAAGTCAACTGTTTCCGGCGATCCAATTTGCGAGATACCCCGAAACGCCTTTACCTCGATATTAGTTGCGTTGGAATTGCCGATATTTCTCACAGTAACAACGATGCGTACCAGATCTCCAGCTTCGAAAATATCAGGAGAAAAGGAGATGTTTGAAGGGGTGACAACGAGATCCGGGAATAGCTCGACTGGATTTTCGATGGAGATATTGACTGAAGCAAACTCAGAATAAGAATCGCCGTCGAATGCCCTTGCCTCAATTACATATTCGCCGTTAAAAAAAATCGTAGTATTGAAATCAAGAGACCATTCAGTAAGACCACTGGCATTGATCCACTCCGTTTCTGCCTTGAAGTCAACGCTCCTGA
>JANHAK010000024.1 GCA_024464195.1 Methanomassiliicoccales archaeon
TTATGTATGGAAATCGCCAGAATTAGAGATTCTAGGCAATAGAAGATCTATAACGATGATCGCGATAAGCACATATGGCTGATGTATTTGACTCAAAAATGGATTAGAACCTTTACAAGTTCAAAAATAAAGCGATCTTATGCATTATGAATCAATCCAGTGATGCCGGGGACGGGGTTCGAACCCGTGACCTTCGGATATCCCTGGTGGGTTATCCACAACCAACAAAACCCTATGAGTCCGACGCTCCACCAGGCTGAGCCACCCCGGCTTGAGTTTCCTGGTGAACACTGGCGACGTCGTCGCCGATTTTCTCTTTCACAGGAGTTGTAGAGGTCTCCTGGGACTCCCCAGATTTCCCTCCTTCACCTCCTTGATTGGTACCCTCGACTGCCGAGGACGCCGTAACCGCGTCCTCTGGTAGAGGTGTTCCCATTTCGAGAACTTCCGTTCTTCGGATTTCCATCCGTTTTATCGGCACGACGACTTTGCTAGCTTTTGCGAGTTCCTTTGCAAGGTCGCCAGAAATGATTGCTTTAACGAGATCCGCCATCGTCATGTCTGCTGCAAGCTTCTGAATCGTTTCCGTCATTATTGCGCGTATTGCTGTTTCCTGTGATGATTGGATACGTTTCTCAGTCACACTCATCGGTTTGATACGAACGAGATATCCATCCTTCGTTCTCGCATCGACGACGTGGTCCGTTTTCGTTCTTCGTCGCCTTGTCAGTCGTCTCACATAGTCGCTTGTCAGATCCTGTCCCACGAAAATCGTCTTTGCGTCGAAACCATTAATCTCGGTGATCTTGAATTTTAGCTTGATATGCATCTTGGAGAAATCACCGGTGAGATCATGCACTGTCACTTCTGTTGTCCTACCGATGAGCGAGCTAGGATCGGCAGAAGGTGTTTCACCAATCTGCATTTCATTGAACATTTTAGGGGCGTAAATCTTGTACCACTCCTTCGCCTTCCATCGATCCTTGACTTTTCTGGTCGCTGTTTTAGCCTTTTTCGTGACCATTCATATCCTCCGTTTTTGGACAAGTTCGGAAATGAGTCTCTATATTAATAAGTTTCCCAAGCACGTCCCAACTGGTCAGTCTGTACCTGGAAATTTCGATATGCCAGACTCTACTGCCTAATGTCTGGGTAAAGAATTGATTGACCGTCTTTTAGCTGATTTTGAAATATCAACATGAGATGAAATAAATTAAGCTATGCAATTGAGCATGGGAACATCCGTTATCCATTTGCGTCTCTTAGTGTAGGCCCCATTTCCAAATGATCCGCAGCTCAATAGACATCGATTATAATGGGTTTAGTGAGAAAATTTTCATTTACTGGTACCGTCTCTTTGGATGAGAATCCACTCAATCTTTTTACGAATTTCCTTACAATGATCAATCGAAAGGACAATTTGGGCGCCCGCATGAGATAAATCATTATTAATAGTTTCATGATTCATTCTCGATCAGGTTATGAAAATAACAATACCATATGGAAAAGATGGGAAGCAGCATGTCGAGATCCCAGATAAAAATTTCGCGGGTGTGTTATATCCGAATGATGTCGTCATTGGTGAAGAGAGGAAAATCATTGAAGAAGCAATAGAGAATCCTCTTCAATCATCATCACTAACGGATTTTCTAAGAGGGGCAAAAAATATTGTTTTCATCGTTAACGATGCGACACGCCCAACTCCGACTCACAAAGTTCTAGATATCCTCGATGAGTTGATGGATCTGGAAAGCGCGAGATACCTTATCGCAACTGGAAGTCATCGTGCACCGACCGAAGAGGAATACCGATTCATCTTCGGTAAACATCTTGAAAAACTCAGAACGAAAATCCACGCACACGACTCAAAAAAAGATGAGATGGTGTGCCTTGGTCGATCAAAAAATGGAACGGAGATGTGGGTGAACAAAATCGCTGTTGACGCAGATCGCCTCATCGTAATTACGAGTGTTGAGCCACACTATTTTGCAGGTTATACGGGTGGGAGAAAATCATTTTTCCCTGGCGTTGCATCATATGAAACAATCGAGCAGAATCACAAGCTTGCAATGCGACCAGATGCTCAGATCCTCGTCCTTTCCGGAAATCCAGTTCATGAAGACATGATGGATGCATTATCGACAATCGATCGCAACAGGATTTTCTCGATTCAACTCGTTCTTGACAGACATCAGAGGGTTTATCGGGCTGCAGCAGGTGACATCAATGCAGCGTTTGAAAAGGCCGTTGAATGGGCAAATGAGGTATTCGTTGTTCCGATTAAGATGAAGGCTGATATCATTGTGAGCGTCGCTCCATTCCCTATGGACGTCGATCTGTATCAGTCTCAAAAGGCGCTCGATAATGCCAAGTGGGCTTTGAAAGAGGGGGGGATCATTATCTTGGTCTCGCAATGCCGGCATGGTATCGGACATGATACATTCTATAAGCAACTTTCATTCTCATCGGATCCACAAAAAATTCTTGAGAACCTTTCAAGAGAATACAAACTTGGATATCATAAGACCGCCAAAATTGCCGAAATTCTATTAAAATCTAAAATCTTCGCTATCACAGATTTAGATCCTGACATGCTTAGAAAGGCTAATATAACGCCTTTTAATAGCATTCAATCCGCTGTCAACGCTGCACTCCAAGAGAAAAAGGATGCAAAAATCCTCATCCTGATGGATGGCAGCGTTACCGTACCGAGGGTTGATAGCAATGACTGAGATTATCGAAGCACAACACCTAAAAAATGAGCTCAAGACGCTTTTGACTTGCACTTATTGCGGCTTTTGCAAAAGCGTTTGCCCTGTCTTTGAAGGGATAGGTTGGGACCCGAGTGTCGCAAGAGGAAGAATGATTCTTTCGTACGGCCTTCTGCAAAAGGAGATACCTGCCGATCAATCCGTGATCGAGAGTCTTTTCCAATGTACGACCTGCAAGGATTGTGAGAGGAGATGCCCTTCAAGTATTGAAGTTGTCGAAGTCGTTGAAAGCGCGAGAAAGGATCTCGTGGCGAATGGATTCATCCTTCCACAACACAGTAAGATCATCAATAACATCATTTCACTTGGCAATCCCTATGGGGAAAGAGATCGAGTGATCGATCGCTTTGGCATGAGACCTAGGAATGCAGAATTAGGTTATTTTATCGGTTGCACTTCAGCTTATAGAAATGTGAATAGCGCCAAAGCAACGCTATCAATTCTAAAGAAACTTGGCGCGGATTTCACCCTCCTCGATGAGGTTTGCTGTGGCAGCGTAATGCAGAGAATCGGTTGGAAGGAAGAAGACCTCATTTCACTTATGGAAAAAAATGTGAAAGCTATTGAGAGCGTGGGCGTGGACGAGGTTGTATTTTCATGCGCAGGCTGCTACAGGATGTTTAAAGAAGAATATCCAAAGTTTGTCGACATCAATTTCAAGGTCAAGCATATCTCTGAATACCTTGCCGACAGGGATCTCAAGCTCAAACCATTGAAAAAGAAGGTCACATATCACGATCCATGTCATCTAGGAAGGCACTGCGGTATTTATGAACCTCCGAGAAAAGTTCTCCAGATGATTCCAGATCTCGTATACAATGAAATGCAAAGGAATAAGGAGACAGCGAGGTGTTGCGGCGGTGGCGGTGGTGTCAGGTCAGCATTTCCTGATCTTTCAGCTAAGATAGCTGCGCGAAGAGTTGACGAGGCGGAATTTGCTGATTTCCTCGTTACAACGTGCCCGTTCTGCGTGAACAATCTGAGACTTGGTAAAGAATCGAATGGCGCAAAGGTTGAGGTCATCGATCTCGTCGAATTCATCGATCCGTTGCTTACTGGTTAATTATGATTGCTCGTATTCGTTCTTTTCATTCTTACAGAGAAGCGCTCGACGAATGGTCGCGTTTGAGAATCGATTCTCCTTTACTTTCTAATGAGGAGATTGAGAACCTTCTATTCACATATCTCGAATTTGAAAGGGAAATCGAAAACGCACAAGAGCTATCGAGATTGATCGAAAGTGCTGGTGGCGAAATTAAGAAGAGCACAACATCGAAATGCACAAGATATCTTGTCTTTGGCGATGCATCTTTTTACAAGAATCTTTCGAATTATCAGGATTATCCCTTGGTCGAAATGATCCTCATCGCATTGAAGAACTACCGGTCGTCATCAACGAAGCCAATTAAACTTTCCAATCAAACGCTTAATTTCGAAAAAACAATCATCATGGGTATTCTCAACGTTACGCCTGATTCGTTCTTTGACGGCGGTATGTATTTCAACAAGGAATCGGCAGTTGAAAGAGTGTTCCAAATGGTCGACGAAGGGGCAGACATTATTGATATTGGCGGTGAATCCACACGCCCCTTTTCAACACCAATTCCAGAGACCGTGGAAAGAGAAAGAGTAATTCCAATTCTTGAAGAAGTGATTCCCTCAATCGACATTCCCATATCAATTGATACGCGGAAACCCTCAATCGCGAGAAAAGCCGTCGAGATCGGTGCGCAAATTGTCAACGATGTTTCGGGCCTTAGAGATCCAGAAATGATGAGAACGGTCAGTGAACTTGACGTTCCAGTTATCATTATGCACATGCTTGGAGACCCGCAGACAATGCAATTGAACATCTCTTATGAGGATGTTGTCGGCGACATCTTAATGTTTCTGGCAGGGCAGATTCGAGAAGCAGAGGAGAGCGGGATTGATAGAGATAAGATCATAATCGACCCAGGAATCGGTTTCGGTAAAGAAGTCTATCATAATCTCGACATCCTTAGAAGACTGAGAGAATTCCGCTGCCTTGGACGCCCGCTCCTTGTAGGCGCTTCGAGAAAGACCTTCATAGGAAAAGTCCTCGATCTGCCCAAAGAGGAGCGACTTGAGGGATCATTAGCATCAGCCGCCGTCTCCGTAATCAATGGAGCGGACATCATCAGGGTACATGATGTTAAAGAGACGGTGCGTGTTTGCAAACTCATCGATGCAATCTACGGAATGAGATAACCTTTCGATTTTCCATATGGCGAATTTGACGATCAAGATCTTGCAATCAAGCAAGCGAGCTAATAAGACCGATTCCTATGATGGCGATGATCGCAGCGACGTAAAAGTACATTATTCGCCTTCTTTCCTTCTTCATTCTTTCCTGATAAGCGTCTTTGCACTTTTCCGAGCAAAAATCTTGATCTTCTGGAATCGGATTATCGCAATTGAGGCAGTGGGTGTGGGGCGGCAATGGATGCGGCATGATTATCGAGTGATGAAAAAGCTTGATTTATACTTAATATTGTTGAAAGGTAGACTTGCATGATAAACTTGCGACAAGAGAAATTTAAGAAAGAAAAATTCTAATTGCCTTCTCGAGCACTTCGCTGCATTTGGTAATACTGTCAAGCTCTACATACTCATCGGATTCATGCCCCTTGCATCCACTCGGTCCAAAGACAACCGACGGAATGCCAGAGAGATTAAGCACACCCGCTTCAGGCCAAGCAGACATGCCAGAAACCGAACAATTAATACCCGCCTCTGAAGCTGCTTTTAGCAAAGACTGCACGATCATTTCATTTGGCGATATCTCCGTTGCGATGCGGAAAAAGTGCATTTTCGTCTCGACGTGAATTCCCTCCTCAAGAAGGCGATCTGTAATATCGAGAAATTCTTTTTCGACCTTCAGCTTTGTTTCGCCAGGTAATGTTCTCCTTTCAACAGTTAAGACGCATTCAGCGGGATAGGTCGACCACCCTTCGCCGCCGTGAATTTGCGATGCGTGCAGAGATGCTGGACCGAGAAGAGGATGCAGGTGTTTCATTAACTTGTCATTCATTTTGATCAGCTCTGCAAGGAGTTTCTGAGTTTCAAAGATCGCATCTATGCCATTGACAAAATCACTCCCATGCGCCGCCCTACCCATGACCCTGAATTCTTGCCACGCGAATCCCTTATGGGCGACCATAACATTAAGACCAACTGGCTCGATGACAATAGCCGCGTCAGCTTCGATCTCCTGCACAAGTTTTTCGACTCCTTTCGCTTCATATTCCTCGTCAACAGTGCCTGCAAAGATTACATCTCCTCTGAAATTGCAATCGAGGGAAAGCGATCTGAGAGCTTCGATTGCGGCCGCCATTCCACCCTTGTTATCAGCAGAGCCTCTTCCATAAAGCCTGTTACCAGCGATCACTGGCTGGAATGGCGGGATGATCATCGAATCTACACCAACCGTATCCAGGTGCGCAACAATGAGCAACTTTCTGCCTCTTTCGTTGCCTCGAATTACGCCGATCACATTATTCCTATCGTCAACAACCTTCTGTTTTCTAACATCTGCACCAATCGATCTCAAACGCTCCGCGACAAAATCAGCGATTTCACCCTCGCCTCTGTGTCTTGGTGAAAGACATGGATTAACACTGTCGATCGAAACCAATTTTTTCAGGAGATCTACCACCATTTCCGTGCGATCAATCATGGTTCACACTTCCTCATAGAGATCCGTTGAAAAATAGCGCATTCCCGTGTCAGGAATAATTGTTACCACGTTCCTACCTCTCCCGAGCCCCTTGGCGATTCTGATCGCGGCCGTAACGTTTGCTCCTGCAGATATCCCACAGAGAATTCCTTCCTCTTTCGCCAGTCTCCTTGCCATTTCGATCGCTTCCGTGTCGCTAACGAGCTCGACTCTCGAAATCAAGTTCGTGTCGACGATTTCCGGAATAAATCCATCGCCGATTCCCTCAATCCTGTGTGGTCCCTTTTTACCCTTTTTAATTACCGAACATTCCTCAGGTTCCACCGCGACGATCTCAGCATTGATTCCCTCTTTTCTGAAATACCTTGCAACACCCATCAATGTCCCACCAGATCCTATGCCAGCCACAAAGGCACTGATATCGCGGCCAACCTGTTCAACGCATTCAGGTCCAGTCGTTTTTTCATGCGCCAAGACGTTATCCATCGATGTGAATTGGCTCGGAACCCAGACCCGCGAGTCTGATTTTTGGATCTCTTTAACTTTCTTGATGCATTTATCCACGTCTGTTTCCGAACCAGGCGTATAAATAATTTCGGCGCCGAGCGCTCGAAGAATTTTCTTTCTTTCTTCACTCATCCCTTCGGGCATGACGATGGTTACACGATATCCTTTCATTGCGCCAGCTAACGCAAAAGCAATGCCAGTATTGCCAGTTGTCGCTTCAACAATTCTGTAACCTGGCCTAAGCTCACCACGTTTTTCGGCCTCTTCTATCATATACGTGGCAATTCGATCTTTAACACTGCCAGTTGGATTGAAATATTCGAGTTTTGCATAGACATTTGCAAAATCGGGTGGCACAATTCGATTCAGCTTTATCATCGGCGTATTGCCGCACAATTCGAGAATGTTGCTGACGACTCTCATCACTATCACGATTCCTTAGCAGACCCGAATGCTATTTCCTATTGAATAATATCCGGTTTGGTACCGAATTTAATACCAAATAGCAGGAAGAAAATTACGAAAACATAATCCATAATTTCTTCTTCATGATCCGAATTTCGATCGGAGATTACGAAATTTGTATATGACTGCGATATTTTGCCCCGAAAGTGTTAAAGACAACAATAATAATTAACCTTGCCAAAATTCCTGACTCAGGAAGGCAGATTCCGCTCGCAGAAGGAGGTATCTCTGATTGAAGAAAAAAATTATCGTGAAGCTCGATAAGTGTATTGGGTGCAGGTCCTGCGAAATTGCGTGCGCGCGTGAGCATTCTCCTTCGAAGAGTGGTGAACGAATCACTGCAGATACAAGGAAAGCGCTCTCGCGAATTTCGATAAAAACCGGATTAACCAACCCAACCGATGCCCCTGAAATGAGACCTAGGAAAGGGAAATCGAAAACGGAAATCGCAACTGGAAAGGCGTATCCAATCAGATGTAGGCACTGCGATGATCCAAAATGCGTCGAGGCATGCATGTCTGGTGCTTTGATCAAGAATGAAGAAGGTGCTGTGATTCACGATCCTGACAAGTGCGTAGGGTGCTGGATGTGTATCATGGCCTGCCCCTATGGAGCTATTAAAAGAGATTTAGAGAATAAAATCATCGTGAAATGCGATCTTTGCTCCCATAGAGACATGCCGGCATGCGTTGAGGCGTGTAAAACTGGCGCAATCGTTTGTATTGTCGGCGAGAAATCAGAGCAGCAGAATGAAAGTATCGCAGAGGGGTCTGGTTGAAATGAATTTAGACGCTCAATATAAATATGTGATCATAGGAAACAGTGCAGCGGGTATCGGATGCGTGGAAGGAATCAGAAGAGTCGACAAAGAGGGAAGCATCGCAGTCATCTCCGAGGAAAAAATGCATACGTATTCTCGCTGTTTAACTTCGTACTATATTGCTGGCGTCGTCGATGATGAGAAGATTCTGTTTCGTCCTAAAGATTACTACGAGAAGAAAAAAGTCACACCAATACTCGGAAAGAAGGTTGTGAAGATTTTTCCTGGAGAGAATTACATTGTACTCGACGATGGGACAAAGATTGGTTACTTGTCGCTTATGATTGCGACTGGCGCCTCACCCGTCATTTATGATATTCCAGGCAACAACAAACCTGGCGTTTTTGTTTTGAGAACTTACGAAGATGCAAGACGTATTTCTGAGGCGGCCGCGCCCGGCAAAAGAGCTGTCGTCATGGGTGGTGGTCTCGTAGGTCTCAAGTCGGCAGATGCGCTCCATGCAAAAGGAGTTGAGGTTTGGGTTATTGTGACATCACCTCAGATCATGTCGCAGACGATGGACAGAGATGGTGCGGAAATACTGAGAAAACAGCTAGAAGAAAACGGTATCAAGGTCATGACAGAGACGAATGTTGAGGAAATCATCGGCGACAAGAAGGTTGAAGCGGTTCGGCTTTCGACTGGACAAACGTTAACCTGCGATATTGTCATATTCGCAAAAGGCGTTCGTCCGAACATCAGTCTCGCCAAGGATGCTGGCATCGACACTGATTATGGCATTCTAGTCGATACCCATATGAGGACTAGTGTCCCAAATATTTACGCGGCGGGTGATGTTGCCGAGGCAAAAGACTTCATCACCGGAGAAAGGTATATTCATGCGATCTGGCCCAATGCCGTTGAGCAGGGATGCATCGCCGGTCAAAACATGGCGGGTCATGATGTTGAATACGCTGGCGGTATCGCGATGAACTCGGTCGATTTGTTCGGCCTTGCTTCGATCGCCGTTGGATTTACAAGACCTCGTGGCAAAGATCATGGTTATGAAATTATCAGCCGTTCGATTCCAGAAAAGAAGTTTTACAGGAAGATCGTCTTGAAAGACGGTGTGATAGTCGGTGCAATTTGCATTGGTGAAGTAGAGGCAGCTGGAGTCTTTGCTGGGCTTATCAAGAAGAGAGCGAACGTATCGAGGATCAAAGAGCTTCTATTGAGGGAAGACTTCGATTACGCCAAGGTGCTTGGAGAAGGTTTGATAGCAGATACCAGTTATTTCGCAACCGCCTGAAAGGAATAAAAAGGTTAGTTGGCATCGATACCAGTCGGCATTTGCTCAACAGATTTATCTATTCTCATAGCATCGGTGATGAACATGTGGAGAGTGCTCGGCGTCGAGACTACTGTGGTGAGATCGGGGGATGTTTGGAAGAAGAGAATGGTCGAATTATCGAAGAGAAGAAAGAATAAGGAGAGATTTATCGAATTGCTTAAATCTGCCGACGTCAACTACTGGTTCGATGGGGCAAAAGAGGTCCACGCATTCTACATTAAATTCCCCGAAAGTGTTGGTCCTGAGGATTTGCGATTTTTCAAGGAGTTCATTGAAAAGGTCCGTTCGAGTTTAAAAGTGCCTGTAATTGAGGTCGACGGCATCCCACAAGAATATCGCATTGTTCTAACTTCCGAAGAAGAGGAAGATGTTTATCGGAGAAGATCTTCTGATAAGGAGCAAGAAGCACAATAACTCCGTAAAAACTGAATTATCATGATTTCTAACTCATAAATTTGGAATTTAAAGAGGAATTTACGAGTTGAAATTCTCATAAAAAAAAGCACACTAATCACGATGTTAATTTCAAACAGACCCTACCAGATGTAATAAAAAAACCATCCAGCTTTTTTTATCCAAATATTGTTTAACAATTTTCTTATTTTGAAAAGGTTTTGCTCAAGAAATCAGCTAAAATTTTTCTGTATCATCGAAATATTATTTTTTCCTGCGATCGATTTTAAAAGAAAACTTTTCAATTTTTGAAATTATAACATTTCGAAACCGACACAATTTGTGAGCAAAATGATGGAAAGTAGTAACTTGTAAACACCAAAAATAACTTATTTTTTTAGGCACGCCTGGCTATGCTGGCAAAGTCAGACACCCCCC
>JANHAK010000235.1 GCA_024464195.1 Methanomassiliicoccales archaeon
ACCAATTTGTTTTCTCCGTGTTCTGATTGATCAACTCCATCAGATATCCAAACATGATCATCATTGCATTGAGCACAAAGATCATCACAAGTGACCAGAAATCCCAAACCCCGACAAAGGTTGCAATGAGCACGATCATGATGGAGCTGGAGAAGGCATATTCATACCAGCGGTAAGGGTTCATCCCTTTTTTCAGGTTCTCGACATAGTCTTTGTTTTTCGGGTAAGCAATTAGGAAATGGGCCAGTGCTGAAATAAGCGGAAAAGAAGCAACCATCACGCCCAAATTACTTGCCGTGAAAAGGACTTGAGGGTTCGGAAAAACATTGAAAGGTGTCTGGCTAATGTCGAATTTTAGATAGAACGTGTATATAGGTTGATTCCATTCCAATAGAAAACCGAGAGACAACATCAGTATGCCAGTTATCAAATGCAAAACGCCTGCCGCCTTATTCAGACGTCTCAAATGATCAAAAGAAATCGGCGATTTAGCGATGATTTCCTGTCTCTCTTTATAATTCACATGGTTACTATTTGATCGAAATCTATATATATTTTCTTAAAATCCTTAACTATCATTAAGTTCCTGGCCTTGTAGATTCCTGTACCATTTTAAGCAATACAACCGCGATTAAAGTAAACATAGCACTTAAATAACGACTTCTCAAGTTATTAACTACAATGACGGACAACGCAAAAAATCCTGTTTTGAAACTCGAGCTGGTCGGCATCGTTTTCATCGTCCTTGTTGGAAGCGCCTTACATTTTACATTCGATTTGTCTGGGAGCAATCCTTTAGTTGGCATTTTTTCAGCAGTTAATGAGAGCGTTTGGGAACATTTGAAGTTGAGTTTTTGGCCAGCTTTACTTTACGCAGTTATTGAGTATGGATACCTGAATAGAAAAACTGGCAGCTTCTTTCCCGCCAAGACGATAGGCATTTACCTGATGCCATTGATTATTGTTTTCTCTTTCTACCTATACCGGGCATTCATCGAAGAAAATCTGGTAATTGATATTCTGATTTTCATTTTGGCTGTTGCAATAGGGCAGTTTGCAAGTTACAGATTAATGACTTGGAAGGCAACATCAAGAATTTACACACCAATTTCGATTGTTGCGCTAATTCTGTTAGCCATTCTTTTCATAATTTTTACTTTCTATCCACCGCAGCTGCCGATATTCCAGGATCCAATAAGTGGAGGATACGGGTTCAAATGATGGATCGATTACTGGCTAAAAAGATAACGAGTGTCGAACAATGATCAGGTTATGGAAAAATAACCATAGGGGAGGAGCGAGAAGAGAAAGAAGTTGATCGAGCCGTGGATGACGGTGATGAAGAAAAGGCTTCTCGTCTTATGAAACGAATAACCGAGAATAAGACCGACGAAAAAAACGAAGATGAGATAGGGAATTGAGGAATAACCAGAGTGCATCGTCATGAATATGAAGGTGGCGAAAAAAATACCTGGATAATTTCCAATTTCCCGCTGCAGCCTCGTCTGTAAGATGTAACGAAAGATCAACTCCTCGCCAAAACCGACGAAAAAGACCATGACGACCGCGAGGATGAAAAGATTGAAGAGATCAATTGAGGGAATGAGGCTTTCAGCCTTCAGAACAGAGAACTCGGCATTCGCGAGGACGAAGCCAATAACCACACCACCGCAGAGATAAACGGGATATTTTTTCTTTTTCGAGCGAAACGCCTCCGCGATCCCTTTGATCCTTTCACCCAATCTTATCTTCTCTTCCCTTTTCACAACGAAATACGCCGCCAATATCGCCGCCCCGTAAATGAAGGGGATCCAGTAAATCGTCAGTGGCCAGAAGACAGGCATGCCGATGTTAAGAATCCTGAGGATCGAGACGAGAGAAAAGGGCTGGAAAAGTGAGGCGTCCTTTTTTGCAAAGAGCGGGAAGAAGATGCAGAAGAAGAGGTTGATGCCGTGTATTTCGAGCGTCGTCTCGAGATTCCTGAAAAAGAAAAAGGACTCAGCGAGCGTGAT
>JANHAK010000236.1 GCA_024464195.1 Methanomassiliicoccales archaeon
TCCTAGCAGCAGGCCCATAGACTCAGTTCCGGGTGTCTCGACGACCGATAATAACAGAGAGGAGAATGCATTGGCCTCAAGCACCACAGGAGGCTGAATCTGATTAGCCATGTCGTCCACCCTTATCGAAATTCTTTATAATTTCAAAATCAGCTAAACCTCCTCAAATACTTTTATTAGATGGGATCTCAAATCTTAAGAGATTTCACTGGACCCAATTTAGTGTTGTGAATGAAAAATCTAACAAAGAAAGACCTAATAAACCTCAGAAGATGATATTTCTTTGAAAAACCCATATACCTAATATAAATTCCCTTATTCAGTCTTACCAACCAATCAAAATTGTTTTAAAATATTTCTACCTATTGTTTTTACGAATGAAGTACAAAATAATAGATCATACAGCAGATACAATGATAAAGGCATTTGGATCGAACATCGAAGAATGTTTCGAAAATGCAGCTTACGGAATGTTCGACCAGATTGTTGATGCTGAAAAGATTGAGCCGAAAATACAGTACACGTTTAGTGTCGATGGTGAAGACAATGAATCGCTTCTTTATAATTTACTATCAGAATTGCTCTATCTTTTTGATGCAAAGAGATTGGCGTTCTCAAAATTCGACGTCCGGATTGAGGGCAATAATTTGATATGCACGGCATGGGGAGAATCATTTGATCCAAAAAAACATTCTCCGAAAAAAGAGATCAAAGCCGTTACTTATCACATGCTGAAAGTCGACGAGACAGAGCCTTCAGCTACAATTTTATTTGATATATGACAAGAGGAAAATTCTCTCAATGTACGCATTTTGAATTCGACGGGTTGATAAAGCGTGTCGATCTTGAAATTCAAGAAATGGATGGCGGAATAGTGCAATAGAAAGGCGATTATCTAATGAGTTAAAATCAACAAAAAATTTCTTTTTCAAAATTAAAGCTCTTTTTAGAAATCGTTTTTCATTCAATAAGTCAAGTACCCAACCTTGAACTTTCAAGCTCTGGTGTAAATTACAAGCGTTTCACTATCGTGATGAATGCCATCCGAGTTGCTTCTTTAACAAACTCTGAGCATCTTCTTCTGTGATGGCTAGTAATAAAATCGCCGAAGTTGAGCTCACTGCATCGTGTTCCGCCAAAACGATTTAAAAATTCATCGTGAAGATCTCTTGCAGCCATGTAGCTCCTGAATTTATCATCGCTGTGATCGGTCCTCCCTAACACCGCGCCAATCGCAATAACACCACCAGATAACGCTCCGCAAACATTCTCAGCCCGCCCCATACCGCCTCCTAAAGGGGTTGCCATCATCTTTGCAATTGGCGGAAGATCGATTCCTAATCCGAAACAAACTCCTCTCAATACAGACTCAGCACAATTGAATCCCTTTGACCAACATTCCATCGCATAATCGACACTTGCATTTTCGTCTTTCAAGGATAACACCAATTTAGGGTTCTACGAAATGCACGGACACATATATCGATTTAATGGCATCTGATCAATGCATATTGCCATCAACTCCTGACGGCGATAATCAAAAGGGAACGATATGCTGCTCCAATGGGGTCTTCCCATCAACGAGTACTTTTAATTGATCAGAATTGAATTTCTCCTGAGCGACATTTTCCTATTATTTGTATAATGCAGTCTCGAAAAATCGTCTATGATTTGAATTCTAGCTACACGACCGCAGCACTATTAACATAAACCTCAATTGATATTTCCATTTTAGATCAAACATGCAAGGGAATCCAAACTGGAAATTCCAGTTAACGCCAAACCAGTAAAATCTATGGATGAAGATGGTCCAACAGTCGCCACATCGATGATGTTGAGCATCCACTGGGGGAAGATAAGATCATGCAATTGGAAAGTTTTGCTTTGGAAAAGGGGTGTACGTACCTCATCAAGGAAAAGATACCAAATAGAGCATATCGTATCTTCTCTGAAGCGATTAACCAAGGAGCACGTGGACTAATCGTCACTCGGATCTATCCTC
>JANHAK010000237.1 GCA_024464195.1 Methanomassiliicoccales archaeon
TAATGAGAACAAGGAATCGCTGATCGGGCAAGCATCAATACGCAGGGGAATAGGATATCAACTGGGAGGTTGCGGTATAGCCGGCTGCCTCTCTGTTGATGGAGATCTCATATCAGGAGAGAAGATTGCTACCATGCTGACAACGATGAGTGAGCGCGAGAACGGTCTCGGCGCAGGTTATGCCTGTTATGGGCTCTTTCCAGATCGCCGTGATGAGTTTTGTCTTCAATTTTTCTTTGACGATGAGGAAGTCAAGAATTCTGTTGAGGAGTTTCTTAAGGACCACGGAAACGTTACAAAAGATGAAAGGGTTTTTACAAAGAAATCGACGACACTGAAACCGCCTTTTCCTCTCGTTTGGAGATTTTTCTTAAAACCTGTTGAACGGAGAGAATGGAGAGGCAATCAAAAGCTCTCAGAAGAAGACTACGTCGTTCGACTCGTCATGCATGTCAACGAACATATAGAAGGGGCTTTTTGCATTTCAAGTGGAAAGGACATGGCCGTTTTTAAGGGGAATGGATATTCCTTTGAAATCGCTGATTTCTACGACATTCAGAGATATAGGGGGAAGATGTGGATCTCACACTCGAGGTTTCCTACAAATTCTCCTGGCTGGTGGGGTGGTGCTCATCCGATAAGTATCCTCGATTGGGCCGTCTGCCACAACGGCGAAATCACTTCCTATGGCGTCAATAGGAAGTTCGTAGAAATGGAAGGTTACAAATGCACTTTGCTAACTGATACAGAGGTCGTTGCGTATCTTTGGGATATTCTTGTAAGAAAACATGGTCTGCCAATTAATCTTGCTGCGTTTGCGATGGCGCCCTGGTACTATCACGAGATTAAACAACTCGATCCGCAAGACCAAAAATTAGCAACACTGATAAGGGTCACTTACAAGGAAGCATTTCTTAACGGCCCATTCAGCATCCTGGTAGGAAGGAGAGAACCAGAGATTACGATGATCGCCCTTGCGGATAGAAAAAAGCTTAGACCATTGATTGTCGGCCGATCATCGGATGAGGGGATGTTTTTCGCAGCAAGCGAAGAATGTGCAATCAGGGCTATTGAGCCAAATGCGGAAACGTGGACGCCAAATGCCGGAAGTCCAGCTATCGCTCAGGTTCGCAATGGAATCATCAGAGATGGATTGGAATCACCTTTCTGGGGTGAGTGGAATGAGTGATTTGATCAATTTTTCGCAAGAAAAAATCGTTCAAGAATTGCCGGACAGATTCAGGCCTGTCATCGATTATGAACTCTGCAAGGGTTGCAAAAGATGCGTTCGAGAGTGCAGTTACCAAGCCCTGGAGTTTCGTGACGGTAAAGTGCGGGCAGTTCGAGGGTGTGTCGCATGCGGTCGCTGCACTGCGATCTGTCCTGCTGGTGCTATAGAGATTCGTCTTCTTCCATACCATTTCCCTCCCCATTCGAATTTTACGGAGAGAATAAGGCGGAGTATCATCTCGCAAGCAAATACTGGGGGAGTTCTGTTGTCATCATGTGGTACGGATCTCGAATATCCAACGGTCTTTGATGAACTGTTACTCGATGCCGCGCAGGTGACAAATCCATCGATCGATCCACTGAGAGAACCGATCGAAACTGTGACATTTCTCGGCAGGAGGGGTGGGAGGCTCACAAATTCAGAAAAGAAAGGTTTACTGAAAAACGAGGACATCGGACCTGTCATCATGATGGATATGCCGATCATGATTGGCCACATTAGCTTGGGTGCGGTTAGTTACCCAGCACAAAAAGCTCTTTTCAAAGCAGCATGCGACCTCAATATTATTGCTGGCTCGGGCGAGGGTGGCCTGCATTCAGACTTCTATGCTTATGCGGACCACATTAATAGCGAAGTGGCAAGCGGGAGGTTCGGCGTCACGCCTGATTATTTGAAGAAGGTTGCCGCCATTGAGATCAAAATAGGGCAAGGTGCAAAACCGGGGCATGGTGGCCATCTCCCTGGTGAAAAGGTCACCGATCTTATCTCGC
>JANHAK010000025.1 GCA_024464195.1 Methanomassiliicoccales archaeon
GCTGCCATTATTTACGCCCAACGGAGAATGAGTGTATCGAAGATCCTGTCAACCCAATTATGGTTGATGACATCGTCGCTTCTCTGGGTGCGAAATCGGTCAATTACGAAAACAAACTTGATTGTTGCGGAGCGGGTGGCGGTGTCAGGTCGCATGTTGTTGGTCTAGCCGCTGCGATTTCAAGAGATAAGCTGATGAATATCAGCAATGTTGGTGCAGATCTTATCGTAACACCCTGCCCTTACTGCCTCCTGCAGCTTGATACGGTGCAGGAGCGACTTGAGTTGCCGCGTGTACCTGTTTTTCACGTTGCTCAGCTTATTGCACTTGCTTTGGGAGCCGATCCACAATGCCTTGGTCTCGAAGCACATGTGGTTCGAGCCGATGAAATCATTTCAAAATATGGGGGGACAAAATGACGGAACAATACGAGCCGCGTATCATCGCTTTCTGCTGCAATTGGTGTTCGTACGCTGCAGCGGATCTCGCTGGTACATCTCGGCTACAGTACCCGCCAAATATCAGAATCATCAAAGTCATGTGCACTGGAAGAATCGATCCGGTCTTCGTATTGCAAGCCTTCAAGCATGGCGCAGATGGGGTGCTTGTCGCTGGCTGCCATCCTAGAGGATGTTTTTACGTTCATGGAAATGAAAAAACCGCATACAGAATGGAATTCCTTCAGGATATCATGCCAATGATCGGACTTGAACCGAAACGTCTGAGACTCGAATGGATAGCAGGATCCGAGCCAGACAAATTCGCTAGAATTTGCAGAGAAATGGTTGAAGATTTGAAGAAACTCGGTCCATCGCCAGTTAGGGGAGGGATTTTCTGATGTCGGAGGAATTGGTTGGGGCGGCACTCATCATCGGGGGCGGCATAGGTGGAGTACAGGCTGCACTCGATCTCGCTGATTCAGGATTCAAGGTTTATTTGGTTGATTCAAGCCCGAGCATCGGCGGAACAATGGCTCAGCTCGACAAGACTTTCCCAACAAATGACTGTTCGATGTGCATTATGGCGCCAAAACTTGTTTCAGCTGGCAGGCATCGCAATATAGAAATCATCAGCAATGCCGAAATCACAAAAGTCGAAGGGAAAGCGGGGCAGTTCAAAGTGACTGTTACCAAACACTATCCATACATCAACCCTCAAAAATGCACTGGCTGTGGGATCTGCGCGGAACACTGCCCAATCGAAGGCCCAAATTGGTTCGATGAAAACCTAGCTCCTAGAAAAGCAATCTACGTACCCTTCCCTCAGGCTGTTCCCCTTGTTTATACAATTGAAAAGGGTATGTGCATCGGATGCGGCGAATGCCAGAAGGTCTGCAGCGCGCAGGCAATTGAATTCAAACCATATGACGAGGAATCGAGGGTGATCGAGGTTGGCGCGATCATCTTGAGCATGGGCTTCGACAAATTCAAGGCTTTCAAAAAAAGAGAATACGGTTACGGAATTTTCCCCAACGTGATCACGAATTCCGAATTCGAGCGAATGCTCAGCGCCTCTGGCCCAACCGGTGGCCATATCATACGACCGTCTGACGGTGATATACCAAAGAGAATCGCATTTATTCAATGCGTTGGGTCGCGCGATGCGCAACTCGGTCACGGGTATTGTTCGTCAATCTGTTGCATGGCGGCGCTGAAGGAAGCAATTATTGCACAGGAACATGAGCCTGATATCCAGTGTCATATCTTCTTTATGGATGTTAGAGCTTTTGGAAAGGAGTTCGAAGAATACAGAATAAGGGCTGAAGAAGAGTACGGCATCAAAATTTCGAGAAACACACGAGTTGCCGGAATTGAAGAAGACCACGCTACTGGAAATCTTATCATCAGGTACTATAGGGAAACTAAGAATCAGGAAGATGAACTTGTCGAGGAAACTTTTGATCTCATTGTTTTATCAGTTGGGATGGTGCCATCCGATGACGCGCAACGGCTTTGCAAAAAACTCGGAGTGAAGCTTAACGAATTCGGTTACTGTTGGACTTCCGACTTTTCCCCGCTCGAGACAAACGTACCTGGCATTTTCGTCTGCGGCACGTTCTCTTCACCAAAAGATATCCCAGACACTGTCGCACAGGGAAGTGGAGTCGCGGCAAAGGTCGGTTCACTATTGAGCGGTTCGCGAGGAACACTGGTTAGCGCGACCGAATTCCCTGAAGAAATCGATGTTACCGGTCAGGAGCCAAGAATTGGTGTCTTCGTTTGTCATTGTGGTATCAACATCGGTGGCATCATTGATGTTCCCACCGTCACAGCATATGCAAAAGCACTCCCTCACGTTGTTTATGCGGAAGACAATCTTTATACATGTTCATCCGACACGCAAGAACGAATCAAAGAAAAGATCAAAGAACACAGACTCAACCGCGTCGTCGTCGCCTCCTGCACACCGAGGACACATGAGCCTCTATTTCGTAACACACTGAGAGAGGCGGGTCTTAATCCTTACCTCTTCGAAATGGCCAACATCCGAGATCAATGCTCATGGGTTCATATGAAGGAAAAGGAAAAAGCAACGCAAAAAGCGAAAGATCTAGTAAGAATGTCTGTCATGAGGGCCGCACTCCTGAGTCCGCTTCCCACCCAAAAAGTTCCAGTCAAGAAAGCAGCACTAGTAATTGGTGGTGGGCTCGCGGGAATGACGGCAGCTCTTGAGATTGCGGCACAGGGTTTCCCAGTTCATATCGTGGAAAAGGATAGGGAATTGGGAGGTAACCTCAGGAGGATCAACTATCTGATTACAGGTTCAGATCCAAAAAAGATACTACACGAGATGATCAGAAAGGCGAGTGAGAATCCTCTTATCAAGATCCACCTCGCGACGACAGTCGAAAATATTTCTGGGTATGTTGGCAATTTTACCACCACCCTTTCTAGCGGCGAGAAGATTGAACATGGCGTCATTATTGTTGCAACAGGTGGCGTTGAATACCGTCCGAAAGAATATCTCTACGGTATTTCGCCCCGCGTCGTGACACAGACTGAGTTCGGCAAAATGCTCGCTGAGGACAAGATCGATGCAAAAACAGTAACAATCATACAATGTGTTGGCTCAAGAAATCGTGAATTTCCGAATTGCAGCAGAATCTGCTGCTTCACGTCAATCACGAATGCCATAGAGCTCAAGCGGCGTCATCCCGAGACGACCGTTTACATCCTCTACAAGGATATCAGAACTTATGGGTTTAACGAGGTCTATTACACGGAAGCTGCGCGCCTCGGTGTTGTATTCCTCCGATATGGAGAGGATAGCCCGCCGTTTTTGAACGAAAATGATGGGCAATTGGAACTAATCGTCAAGGATCAGTTCTTGATGGAAGAGTTCATTATTCACCCTGATCTTGTTGTGCTGAACGCCGCGGTAAGACCAAATCCCGATAACGAGCGTCTCGCCAAGATGCTCAAAGTACCATTGACGAAAGATGGTTACTTTCTCGAAGCGCATATGAAACTGCGACCGGTCGATTTCGCAACCGAAGGTGTTTTCCTTGCTGGCCTCGCTCACTGGCCCAAACTTATTGAAGAGAGTATTTCACAGGCTTGCGGGGCTGCCGCGAGAGCTGTCACGATTTTGTCAAAAGAGGAACTTGAAGCTGAAGCGGTGGTCTCGTGCATCGACGAGTCAAGATGCCGGGGATGCGGTCGATGCGAAGAAGTCTGTGAATTCTCAGCTGCTACAGTTAGGGAAGTTGCACCTGGCGTCTTGAAGGCGTATATCAACCCCGCACTCTGCAAAGGCTGTGGCGCATGCGCTGTTGCTTGTTGTAGTGGCGCCATCACGACAAAACACTTCACTGACGAACAGATACTGACAATGGTGGAAGCTGCGTTAAGAGAGGGGGTCGCATGAACAGTTTCGAACCACAGATCATTGCATTTTGCTGCAATTGGTGTTCGTATGCGGGCGCAGATCTCGCTGGTGTTAGTCGATACCAATATCCGCCGAATGCGAGAATCATCAGGGTTATGTGTTCTGGAAGGGTAGAGCCACAATTCATCCTCAGGGCGTTCGAACTCGGTGCAGATGGTGTTCTCGTCGCCGGTTGCCATATCGGTGATTGCCACTATATCTCTGGCAACGAAAAATGCCAAGAAAAAGTCAAAATCACAAGCGAATTGTTGGAGCTTCTTGGGATTGACAGGAGAAGACTGAGGCTCGAATGGATTTCGGCTTCTGAAGGCGCGAAATTCGCTGAGACGATGCGCTCGTTTACTGAAGAGCTGAAACAACTCGGTCCGAGCCCCTTTAAAGAGGTGAAGTAATGGCCGGGCTAGATGAACTGATCGAGGAGACAGGGGCACACGATTGTGTTGAATGTGGCAAATGCACATCCGTTTGTCCAGTCGCTCGCATCAATCCGAAATTTGCACCGCGCCTCATTGTACTGAGAGTACTCGAAGGCGTTTCAGACAGCTTGAGCAAAGACAAAGACATCTGGTCATGCATCACGTGTGAAATGTGCAATGATATGTGTCCCTACGAAGTGAACTACTCCGGATTCATTCTTGGACTGAGAACAAGAGCGATAAAAGCAGGAAACTTGCCGGATTGTTCTCAATCTGGTGCAGTGCACACTTATCAGCGCCTTATGACAAGCGGGGTCAAACAAAATAGGCTAAAATGGGTTACCCCTGAGATGAAAATCAAAGAGAGAGGAGATGTTTTCTATTTCACAGGTTGCGCCGTTCATTTGGGAGCGCTTTTTTCTGACAAGGCAGGAGAGCTAAAGAATACACCTGCCAACTATGTTAGGATACTCAATGCCGCTGGTATCGAACCAGTTGTCAGCAACGATGAGGTCTGCTGCGGACATGACTTACTTTGGGCTGGTGATGAGGATTCGATGCTGAAGTTGATGGATAAAAACGTCGAGGTGATTCGCAAATCTGGTGCTAAAACTGTGGTTTTCTCATGTCCCGAGTGCTTAAGAACCTTCGAGATTGACTATCAAGACTTTCTTGGCGATTTTGACTTTGAACTCGTTCACATGTCTGAGTTTTTGCTCGATCTCATCGACAAAGGAAAATTGAGCTTTGATTCCAATGGAGGGAAAATTACCTACCATGACTCGTGCAGGTTGGGAAGACATCTCGGCATTTACGATCCACCGCGGGATCTCATCAGTGCTTTAGGCATGGAGCTTATAGAGATGCAAAATAACAAAGAAAAGGCAGGGTGCTGCGGGGTTAACGCATTTGCGAATTGCGGAGAAGTTTCGCAGAAACTGCAGCTGGATCGGCTTCTTGAGGCGACCGCAACAGGAGCTGATGAAATGCTTACCTTCTGCCCCAAATGCGTAATCCATTTCAACTGCTTACTAAAAAGTCCAAAACTCCCGGTTCCTCATGAAAAGGTGAAAATACTCGTGAGGGAATTCGGGAATGTTCTCGCGGAGCATCTGCAGAAAAAGGGTGATCGATAATGGTCGATAACATCCCACTTGAAGTACAGAATAGATACTTAATGATTGAACTCTCATGTGCCGAAAGAAAATGCAACCCTTGCACCTATCCCAATTGTCAGCGTTTTGTCCGTGAAAAGGGAAAAGGAAAGGTGATTTCAAGTCGAGTTTTTGAATCAGCGCCGGCGCCTGATCCGGAAAAAACGAGGCAGAGATACATTCTTCTAGAACTCTCTTGCGCGGAGCGCAAATGTCAACCTTGCACCTACCCGAATTGCCAAAGATTTGAAAGGGAAGTCGTCAAGAAGAAATCGTTTAAAATGAAAGTTGTTGAATTGTCGGGCGATAACGAACTGAAAGAGTTGATGGCGGCTGGAAAAAAGAATCTGCGGATCAAAACACAAAACGACTTTCCAGAGGGAGGGTAGAAACAACATGAGCATTGAGATGAGGGTTGGAATGTCGCTCCGATTGTGGAGATATTCATTGATAAATTTCGACTGTTTTAGAAGAGATCATCGTAAAAATCTTATTTTAAACCCATCTGAGGTAATAAGAGAGAACGGAGGGAATTAGGTTGGAAAGAGCGATATTGGTAATAGGTGGAGGTGTCGCCGGAATACAAGCGTCTCTAGATCTAGCCGACAAAGGTGTGATCGTACATCTTGTCGAGAAAGAACCTAGCATAGGGGGGCGAATGGCTCAGCTCGACAAGACTTTCCCAACGAACGACTGTTCTATATGTATCCTTGCGCCGAAAATGGCTGACTGCTATGGGCATCCAAATATTAACGTTATGACCTATTCCGAGGTTATCGGTCTAGAGGGAAGTAAGGGAAATTTCAGAGTTAAAGTGCTTAAAAAAGCGCGTTATGTTGACGAAACAAAATGCACAGGGTGCGGCGAATGTTTCCAGAAGTGCCCAACTAAAGACATTCCGAACGAGTTCGAAATGGGACTTACTACCCGAAGAGCAATCTATATGCCATTCCTCCAGGCAGTTCCAAGAGTTGCAACAATCGATAGAAATCACTGTAAGTACCTGACCGAAGGAAAGTGCGGCGTGTGCAAGAAGGTCTGCAAGCGAGACGCAATCGATTACGACATGAAAGATCAAATCATTGAACTCGAGGTGGGCGCGATTATCGTCGCGACTGGTTTTGATGTCTGGGATCCAAAGATTGCATCCGAATACGGTTATGGGAGATTCCCCAACGTCTTCACGGCGATGGAATATGAGAGAATGATCAACGCGGCCGGTCCTACTGGGGGGCATATCAAAAGGCGGTCAGACGGGAAAGGGCCGAAGAAAATTGCATTCATCCAATGCGTTGGTTCGAGAAATGTGCAGTTAAATCATCCTTATTGTTGTGCCGTCTGCTGTATGCACTCAACAAAGGAAGCAATGCTCGCAAAGGAACATGATGAGGAGATCAAAGCAACGATCTTTTACAAAGATATGAGATCATGTGCGAAGGGCTTTTATGAGTACGTGGTAAGGGCGAAGACGGATTATGGGGTTGAGTATATCAATTCTGACGGCACGGTGCAGGAAGAAACAGAAAACCATGATCCCATTGTTTCTTATGATGTCGCTGGCCGACCCGAACGCAGGGCATTCGATATGGTTGTTTTGGCAACGACGCTCGTTCCGAGACCGGGAACTGCGGAACTCGCGAAAGTTCTTGGATTAACACTTGATGAATTCGGATTTATAAAATCGAAGGATCGAATATTGGCACCTGTTGAGACGAATGTGCCGGGCATCTTTATTGCTGGATACTGCGCTGGACCAGCCGATATTCCGGAATCGGTCGCGCAGGGATCAGCCGCAGCGGCAAAGGCCGCTGAAGTGCTTCTTGAATCGAGGGTGTTCGCATGAATGAAGAACCTGTGAGAATCGGTGTGTTTATTTGCCACTGTGGAACGAACATCGGTGGCTTTGTGGATGTTCCTGCCGTCGTGGAATACGCGAAAACGCTTCCTGGTGTTGTTTTTGCAACAAACAATCTATATACTTGCGCGGAAGACGGTCTGGCATCGATCAGAGACGCGATCAAAGAACACAGACTCAACCGCGTGGTCGTCGCCTCCTGCACACCGAGGACGCATGCGCCTCTTTTCCAAGGTGTATGTGAGGAAGCGGGCTTAAACAAGTACCTTTTCACTTTTGTCAATCTAAGAGAGCACTGTTCTTGGGTTCATATGAAGGAAAAAGAAAAAGCGACGCAAAAAGCGAAAGATCTGGTAAGAGCGGGGGTCGCAAGAGTCAGGCTTTTGCAACCTCAAGAGGAGGCCAGGATCGATGTTGAACCGAAGGCGCTCGTCATTGGAGGCGGTATCTCGGGCATGGTTGCCGCACTGTCCATCGCACAACAGGGTTTCCCTGTTTACCTCGTTGAAAAGGAAAGTGAGTTTGGAGGTTTCGTGCGAAACCTGAATAATCTTTACCTGGGCGGCAAGGACGCGATGGAGACGATCAAACCACTCATCGACAAAGTGATGGCAAATGCCAACATCATCAAGTGCCTTAATTCAAGGCTTGTATCAGTCGAAGGATTCATCGGCAATTACAACATCGTAATCGATGCAAATGGAAAAGAGATCAAGGACAAAGTTGGCGTCATCGTTGTTGCGACCGGCGCGATTGAATACATACCAGAGGGACTTTATGGATATGATCTCTATGAAAACGTCGTGACTCTGACTGAGTTTGAAATTCTCTGCAAGAAAAAAGCTCTGCCGAAAATTAACAGTATTGCATTTATCCAATGCGTGGGGTCGAGAGGTCAGGACAAGTCATATTGCTCCCGAATCTGTTGCAATGTCGCGATCAAGAATGCCCTAAACGTCGTCGAGAATTATCAGGACATGCTTGGTCTTGGAACAGGAGAAATTGTTGAAAAAGTACCAGTCGAGATGAAAGCGCCAGAGGAAATTCTTGAAAGAAGAAGAAGGAGAAGAGGACGAAGGGAGCGTGGAGAGGAGGAGGAAGAGGCACCCTCACCAACCACAGGTAAAATCGAAGTCACAATATTTAACAGAGATATCATGGCCTACGGCGTAGAGCACGAACTCAATTACAATAGGAGTAGGGAAAAGCATGTGAGATATGTGAGATACACACCAGAAAACCGGCCGAAGGTCTACAAAGAAGGGGACAAGTTAGTCATTGATTACTGGCATGACACTCTTAAGATGCAAAGAAAGATGACAGTCGATATGATTGTTCTATCAACCCCACTTGTGAACAACCCTGATGCAAAAGAACTATCAAAGATGCTCAAAGTGCCACTAGGACAAGATGGATTCTTCCTGGAAGCACACGTCAAACTCCGCCCAGTTGATTTCGCAACCGACGGTATCTTCGTGTGTGGCACAGCAAAGGGACCTGCGGATATAACCGAGTGCGTGTTCCAGGCGCAAGCAGCTGCCTCACGGGCCACGATACCACTCGCAAGAGGATTTGTCCAGACGGAAGCCTTGACAGCGAGAGTTAACCCGACGCTATGCACTGGCTGTGGCACGTGTATCGAAGTCTGTCCGTACAAGGCCATTCAAAAGAATAAAGACGGGGTTGCGGAAGTGATAGTGGCAGCCTGCAAGGGATGCGGATGTTGCGGTGCAACGTGCCCAGAGGGTGCAATTGACCTCTCGCATTACACAGATATGCAGCTGATTGCAGAAGCAAAAGCGGCACTGCAGGAGGTGATCGAATGAGCGACTTCGAACCGAAAATCCTTGGATTCTTATGCAACTGGTGTTCATATGCGGGTGCAGATCTCGCTGGTGTTAGTCGATATCAATATCCGCCGAATATCAGGATTGTCAGGGTCATGTGTAGCACGAGGGTCAGTCCTCATATCATCCTTGAGGTCTTTAAGGCAGGCGCCGATGGAGTCATGGTTGGCGGATGCCACATTGGAGATTGTCACTACATCACAGGGAATTATTACACCGAGAGAAGGGTCAAACTCACAAAAGAGCTTCTCGCACTTGCGGGTATCGAGCCTGATCGCCTGAGACTGGAATGGGTTTCAGCGTCAGAGGGTGAAAAATTCGCCAATGTCGTGGCCGATTTTGTCAAACAGATAAAAGAAATTGGTCCCTCACCCATCAAAAATAATCAGGAAATGATGACAAGATTGTCAGCGGCGATCCAGGCAGCAAAAATTTTTAGAGTTAAGCTGGTCTCAGGAAAGGAACTTAAGCTGACCACTGAGGGCAATGTCTACGGAGAAAAGATCGACCAGGAAAGAATGGATGCGATACTCAAGTCCGTTGCTCAGGCGGAATTCAAAAGAAGTCTTATTCTTGAATTGACGAAGCAAAAAGCACTTTCTGTAAAAGAACTTGCAGACGCAATTGGGGAGACTCCAGATACGATACTCGATCATATTGTTGTTCTAAGATCAAAGAATCTTATTGCATTGAGCGGGATCGAAGGATCGTCGCCCAAGTATAAGGCCATTCTTGTGGGAGGTGTGTAAATGACGACACCTGTAGGAGCTGTGATGGTCGTCGGTGGTGGAATTTCTGGTGTTCAGGCTGCACTTGATCTTGCCGACTCAGGATTCAAGGTCTATCTTGTCGAAAAGAAACCTAGTATAGGCGGAACAATGGCTCAACTCGACAAGACTTTTCCAACGAACGACTGTTCGATGTGCATACTCGCACCCAAACTCGTCGCGGCTGGTCGGCACCATAACATCGAACTCATTTGCAATGCGGATGTTGAGATGATCGATGGGGTGCCAGGTGATTTCAGAGTCACACTTAAGAAAAGAACTCTCAGAGTTGATGAAAAGAAATGCACTGGATGCGGTGTTTGTGCGGAGAAATGTCCTGTTGAAACTTACGA
>JANHAK010000026.1 GCA_024464195.1 Methanomassiliicoccales archaeon
ATAGACCTGCTTGTCGTACTGGGCCTTCAGCTCTGAAGGAATCGCAGCGTCGGTTGCTCCCCAGGCATTTGGCAAAACGACGAGAAACGCAAGAAATAATGCTGCAAACACGTGCCTAACTTTAATCGCCCGCCGCAGGAGACCTAATAACCCCATTCTCGCGCCAGCGGAAAGAGCACGTGAAATGTCTGAGAACCTGACGCTCTCAATGATTAACGCGACAACCCATCCACTAGTGATCGCAAACGCAGGACTCGCGTTAAACATGAATCTTGCCGCCGACACCGCCATAAACATCGAAACAGCAGTCCATACGACAATGAAAACGAAATATGCCGCGACATTCTTTCTGATCTTAATCGCGGCAATAACAACGCCCGCAAAAGATAGCCAGAAAGTGACCGCACCGAAAGATAGTGCGAGGTCGGAGAAACTTGGTGCCTGGGCTTCGGAAATCGTCGAGTAGAGTTTGCTTTTGACGAAATAACCCTGACCCGATATGATCGCTTCAAAAATGCTTGGCGCTAAAATCGATAAAATGAAAAGCGCGATCGCAGCAAGAATCGTGAAGGAAGGGAGAACGAGAGTCCATGGATAGTCCCTCGTCGCGACGAAAATCACTCCGACGATGATCGCAGCAACAAAAAGATAAAAGGGAACATCAAACCAAACATCCCAATAATTCATCTGATAATAGACTGGTGCCATTATCGCAAACGCCACAAGAAGCATGACGACAAAGGTAATCAGAACGCCAAATGAGTCAGAATTTCGAAATCTATTGATCAAAATCTGAACAAGGAAGTAGGCGAGAACAATGACGAGAAGGTATGCATACCCAGTCCAGATCATGCCTACCGCGGCAAGAGAGATACCAGCGAGTGCTGCGTAGATTATTGATGCCCAATTTTGACGGAAATAACTAACAATTCCAAAACGAATCGATTTTAAACTCTTCCAGTTTTCCACCCATCGATCGCCTTCAATTGTTTTGAGGGCAGTTAACAAGAAATAAAACGAACAAACACCGAAGAATAGGACCATTGAGTCATGGTCCGCGAAAGAGAGGACACTTCGAGTAATATGACCAGGCATGATTGCAAAAAGGAAAGCCGCAATAATCCCCGCCTTTTTGCCAAAGGCCGATTGTCCGATCAAATAGACGGGAATTACCGTCAATGCACCCCATATCGCCGTTGAAAAAATGAGAGAATAGCCAACCGCATCCGCTATAGCGATACCAGTCAGTGCGGAGATAAACATTCCCGTCACAGCAATTGACCAATCATAAAGGGGCGGACGGGGATTCCTCATTCCCAATGGATAATTGAGAAGGGGATCGTTGACAAGATGCGTACCTGTCGAGGTGACGTGATCGATCACTCTTTGATGATAATACGAGTCGGAACCGCCCGAGACAAGGAATCCGTTCTCTACGGAAAGAGAGTAACCAAAATAACTTCTCATGAAAAGAGCGATCAGAAAGATCATCGAAAGCACGACAACTGTTTGCCAATTCCTTCCAAGCCACGAATCGTCAAAACGAGCTCTCCAATTGCCCAGTGACTTGAACGGATTTCTTGAGACAAGGCCCGCTACGCCTTCCTCTCGCCCTTCCATCTCAGAGTCTCCCCGACAAAATCGTGCGAAGTCGATAACACACCCAATATAAATAATTGTCCACAGCCATACCCTATTACGTCATTATCTGGATACCTTCTCAGACACAGACGATCGATCGTTTTCTAGGCGGTTTGCGATTTCCTCGCAGATTGCCTTTGCGACACCCTTCGGATTTGCACTCTCGTAAATTGAACGGCCGACAATGACATAATCCGCACCCATTGAAATCGCATCTCCCGCGCTCCCACCCTGTGCACCAACACCAGGTGCAAGGATGAGAAGGTCGCCCACAATTTTCCTTATGGCTTTGAGACGATCTAATCTCGTCGCAGGTGCTATTACACCGGAAGCGCCGCATTCGACAGCAAGAGCCGCGAGCCGCTCAGCAACAGGCGCGGTAAATTCCTTTCCACCAGGATGACTCATTTCAGTGACGACAAAAACGTCAGCAGATTCTCCTGCGGAACGAACCGCCTCACAAACGGAGTCATGACCTACGAATCCATGTACAATGATTCCTGACGCGCCAAGATCCACCGCTCTCTCAACAATCAACCTCACAGTATTTGGAATATCAGCGACCTTAAAGTCGCAGATCACATCACATAATTTGGAAATCTCTGTTATAATTGAAGGGGAAGAATGAAGAACTAGAGGCCAATTGATTTTGATTGCGTCAACAATACCACTAAGTTCCTCAGCGATTTTGAGCGCTCTTTGCTTGTCGATTTCATCAAGCGCTAGTATCAATCTAGTGTTTTTCTTCATCATCTTCACCCGTAAATCGTTTTTAGGTTACCTATTCGAGAACACGCAGCATTTCCTTAGAGGTACTCATACATTCCATCAATTTAATTCCTTTCAGATCCCTTATGATTATACGACGCATCATGTAAAGTACAATGACCGAAATTAGAAGGACTATGAATTTAGTTTAGCAGAATGGTCGATAACTTTCTAATTTTATTTATCTGCGAACACTAACGACAAGAGCTTTTGTCAATGAGAGAAAGATTTAAAACTCAGACTGTCTGCGTCTTTCTAATGAAGTTAAGATCAATGGAAGCTGGTTCAAGATATGTAGGCACGTTGCCAAAAGGCTGTAAAATTTGCAAGGAAGGGGCAAAGCTCGTCCTACTGGTCACGGGTAAATGCAACGCCTCATGCTTCTACTGCCCCTTATCATTAAAGAAGAAAGGGCGCGACGTCATCTATGCAAATGAGCTGAAGGTGAGAAAAAAAGAGGACATTATCGAAGAGGCAAAACTGATTGATGCCCTGGGCACAGGCGTGACTGGCGGAGATCCATTGCTTGTCCTCGAACGGACAATCGAATTTATCACAATGCTGAAAGAAGAATTCGGTAGTGAACACCACATTCATCTTTACACTTCCACAATTGATTCAAAAGCATTCGATGCGCTTGAGACCGCTGGCCTCGACGAGCTGCGCATCCATCCGCATTTATCGCTATGGAAGAAAATGGCTGAGACAGGAATCGAGGATGCGATCGAATCGAGGAAAATGAAGATCGGACTCGAGATTCCAGCGTTACCTAATAAGAAGGAGGAAATCATTTCGCTCGTGACTTACGCGGACAATGTCGGTATGGATTTTATCAATATCAATGAGCTTGAATTCTCTGAAACAAATTGGAAGAAGCTCAAAATGAAGGGGTTCGAAGTCAAAGACGATATTTCAAGTGCAGTTGCTGGAAGCGAGGAACTCGCGCTCGAGATACTCCGACTTGATCTTTCGATTCCGCGCCACTATTGTTCATCGAGCTTCAAGGACCGTGTTCAATTGAGAAATAGAATCATGCGAAGAGCGAAAAACATCGCAAGGCCAGGTGATGTCATAACGGAAGATGGGACATTGCTAAAAGGGATCATTGAGGGCAAGAATCTGAAAAAAATCAGAGAATTGCTCCTTGAGATCTTCGAAGTACCAGATGAACTTATTCTGATTGATAAGGAGAAGAAAAGAGTTGAGATCGCTCCGTGGATTCTTGAAGAGATCTCAACTTCACTGCCCTATGATTGCTACATTATTGAAGAATATCCGACAGCAGACAGACTTGAGGTTGAGAGGGAGAAACTGCCATCCGGACCTAAGCCACGCTGATGCTCTGAATGTTATGATGTCTGTTGACAATGTCTCTCGCGATTTTTAGATTCTTCCCATTTTTCCCGATTGCCCGACCCTTAACTTTGGGGTCGACGGTGACCGTCGCATGGATGATGTTCCCACGGTTTTCAATTTTGACGCTCTGTACATTGTAATTATAAAAAACGTTTCTGATAAATTCCTCGGGTTCATCAGAATACTCAATGACCTGAATGTTTTTACCAGTCGCATTTTTCATTCTGATAACATTCTCGCCACCTTTTCCGACCGCCTTATTTGCCTGCCCTGGATTGACGACAAAGACAAGTTTTTCCTCTGTTTCAAGACAATCCCTGACTCTCGTTTTCGTGATACTCTCAAAAAGTGAGATGTATCGGAGAGTCTCCTCATTGAAAGTAATCTCCGGCATGACCATCACAATGAAAGAATGTTTGAAGCCCCTTTGTCAATAACAGCGAGTGCCGCGACTGAAAAGGGTTTCCCACAGAGAGCGCCTAGCTCGATGTTCGTGCCATCAAAGCGATAGACCTTCACACCATGATTTCCAGATGCGAGGAACTCGCTAGGGCAGTTTTTCGCGATGATGACCAGTTTCGCTTCTCCTTTCTTCACGGCTTTTTCAGTTCTCTGCGTCCCAAATACCACTTTTCCAGTCGATGCTGCAGTTTTCAATGCCCTTCCTAAATCAATCATTTATTCGCCTCCCTGCGCACCGGCATATAAACAAGATTGACAGCTCCTGTACCAAGAGTAACTGGTTGCCCAACTATAATATTTTCTGCTACACCGTCTAAATGGTCAACTTCTCCTGTAATTGCGGCGTGCAGCAAATGCGTTGCTGTAATCTCAAAGGCTGCCCTTGCAAGAACACTAGACTTCCTTCCAGAGATACCATGTCTACCAATCGCCTTCACATCACCATCATGAGTCATTAGGTCCGCTACGAGCATGATATGCCTAATATCGACGGTCAGACCTTGTTCTTCTAATGTGCGCGAGGCTTCGTTGATAATCGCGTTTCTTGCTGCCTCTATTCCCAACACCTCGTATATTTCCTGAATGCAGTTCGTTGTCGTCCTGGTTCGATCGACGCCTTCAATCTCAAGTACTTCTTGCAAGTTTGACCCTTCAGTATAAATCACATATTCATCTCCGCTCTTTCGTAGGATTGCGCGTTTGATGTTATCAATTCCCTTTATCTTGCACTCCTTAACTGTATCGACGATGTTTTGTAATTTCTTGAAAGAGGGTTCATCGGATGTGATCACAATCTTATTATCGACCATTTCCAAAAGACCCTTGAGCGCACGCAGTTTCGAGAGCTGCGCATAGACATCATCGAGAGTAATCTCCTTTTGCGCCATTTTCCTTTCATCGAGATGGACGATTACTTTCATATTGATGATGTCTGTCTCAATGTCAGCAATGTCGAGAAGAACGGTTGCTTCGATCTCCGTTGCGATTTTCCTGACACGCTCGACGTCGTTCCTGATTTTCGGATCAACGTGAATCTCCATCATCGGTGTGCTCGGAATTCTCCTTGCGTCAACGATTTCGATGAGCCTCGGGAGACCCAGGGTAACGTTAATCTCTGCGACACCTGCGTAGTGGAATGTACGCATCGTCATCTGCGTGCCTGGTTCTCCAATGCTCTGCGCGGCAACGATTCCCGCAGATTCGTGCGGATCCATCAGATGCTGCTCATATCGTTCATGAGCTCTTTGAAGAATTTTCCTCAGTGTCGCATCAGGCACGTCGATTCCTTCTAGCCGCTCAGAGATATCGATGATCACACGCAATGGGACGTCGAGATCCATGTCTTCCGCAAGTTTGAGCATCTTCGATTGGAGTTCCGTCAGAGGTTTCGACTTGATAGGTATGTAAATCTCCATTTTACTTTCCTTGATTTCTTGGGGCTTTTCCTCCTTTTTCTCCACCTTCTCTGGAATCTTTTTCGCTAGCTTCCGAGCAGGCTTCCCTCCGACCTTGGCGAGAATGTCTGCTGCCTCCTCATCAGTGAATCCGAGGGAGGTAATTTCCTTGGCGCTTGCTGATGCAATTTCGCTGATCGACTTGAACTTCGATACGAGTTTTGAAATCGCGTCCTCGCTGAGTCCTCTCCGCTTGAGTGCATTGACCGTGTCTTTTAGCGCCACTTACTCCTCACCTCCGGCTTCAAATTCTGGCTCTTCATATTCCTCTTCTTCTTCAACTTCCATCAGATCTTTCTCGATCGTTGCATATCCGCCGACCTTCTTCTCCTCGATCTTTGCCAGAAGCTCAGCTTCATCTCCAAGCACTTCGATGAGCAGATCATCGACATCGACCGGGCTGCCTTGCACGCTTCTCGAAGGATCGATGCCGTCTTCACCATATTTGAACTGGATGACCATATCCGCGGTATTCCTCACGGTGCCATCCTGTTTTAATTTAAGATCTTCCAGCGCGTTGATGAGACGACGCTGCATATAACCCGATCTTGATGTACGAACAGCCGTATCGACGAGACCTTCACGACCACCCATACTGTGGAAAAAGAACTCAGTTGGCGTCAGACCGCTCTTATACGAATTAACAACGAATCCCTTTGCTCTCGCACCGAGGTCGCCTTTCTTGAAGTGAGGCAACGTCCTATTCCAGTATCCTCTTGAGAGCCTTTCTCCTCTGACCGCCTGCTGACCGATGCAACCGGCCATCTGGCTCAAGTTAAGCATGGAACCTCGTGCTCCAGATCTTGCCATGATCACAGCGGAGTTCTCGAGACCAAGATGCCTCGACGCAATCTGACCTGCCTCATCTCTCGCCCTTCCTAGAACCTTCATGACCTCAACCTCAAGAGTTTCTTCGAGAGAGCGACCTGGGAGCTGTTCGAGAATACCCTCACGGTACGCGGTGACGAGTTCATCAACCTTTTTCGCTGCGTCCTGAAGTACTTCCTCGATCTGCCTCTTCGCTTCCTCAGGGATATCCTCATCATCAATTCCAGTCGTGAATCCGCGCACCATGATTGCACCAATCGCAAGTCGCGTCAAATTGTCAATAAACGTACGCGCGGCATCCGAACCGTAATCCCTGGCGATCTTGTCGACGATCTTACCCTTGAAAGCGCCGATCGCTTTCTCATCGATTGTACCGCACAAGAGCGTTCCATTTCTGATTTTCACATAGGCATCGAGATCGCATTTCTCTTTGAGACATTCGGGGCATTTTCTGCATATTGATGCCCTAAACGTCATTCTGAGATCCTCTGGCAATATCAGCGAAAATAATTGCTTTCCCGTCCAGTACCTCTTGCCGTTTTCAATAATAGGTTCTGGCAAGGGTTTATGATCAACTTTTGAAAGGATGAAGAGCGTTTCGCTCAGTGTAAACTTCGAATCCTTATGGGTGAGCAGGAAGCTACCGGTAATATGATCGTGGATTGCGCCAATAATGGGACCTCCAAATCTTGGCGACAAAATGTGCTCCTGAACTTTCATGAGGATGAGGGCTTCTGCTCTTGCTTCATCGCTCTGCAAAACATGGAGGTTCATCTCATCCCCATCGAAATCTGCATTGTACGGTGGGCAGACGCAGAGATTGAGCCGGAATGTCTTCCACGGCATGACCTTGACCGTGTGCGCCATCATCGACATTCTGTGAAGTGAAGGTTGTCTGTTGAATAAGACAATATCACCATCGACGAGATGCCTTTCAACAACAAATCCGATATCGAGGGTTTCGGCAACACTCTCCGCATTTTTCTCAGTAACCCTAATTCTCCTGCCATCAGGTCGAATCACGTAGTTAACACCGGGCAAATACTTCGGACCTGGTGGATTCGGTCCCCGCTTGACCATTTCCCTTAGAGTTTCGATGTTGTGCTTCGTCACATAAACGGGAACAGTCAACTCCCTTGCAGCTTCGACGGGGACACCTACTTCATTAATTGAGAGAGAGGGGTCTGGTGAAATGACGGTACGTGCGGAAAAATTAACCCTCTTTCCTGAGAGGTTCGACCTAAACCTTCCCTCTTTACCCTTAAGTCGCTGAACGAGAGTCTTCAACGGCCTTCCAGAACGATGCCTCGCCGGTGGAATTCCCGAAGTTTGATTATCGAAATAAGTCGTCACATGATACTGCAAAAGCTCCCAGAGGTCCTCAACGATAAGTTGCGGTGCCCCGGCATCCCTGTTTTCCCTCAGACGCTGATTAATTCTCAACACATCAACGAGCTTGTGTGTCAAATCGTCCTCTGAACGGTCACCAGATTCCAGCGTGATTGATGGCCTCACTGTAACAGGAGGAACAGGAAGAGCAGTGAGAACCATCCATTCAGGTCTGCACGCTTTGGGATCGATGCCTAACGGTATTAAATCTTCATCTGGAATCCTTTCAAGACGTTCCCGAACTTCTTTCGGAGTGAGCTTATGTCCGTTTTCCCTAAAAGTCGTTGGCTTGTCAAGTGTAATTTTTAGTTGCTCGGCACCACAGTGTGGACACACGGGTCGTGAGGCCGCATCTTTAGCCGTCTCCTTGGAAACCATACGAACCTCAATCGCATCGCCACCGAGCGTCTCAAGCGATTCCATTGCCTCCCTGTATTCCCTCGCTTGATCCTCTGTCAAAAGAAGGCGCCCACATGATCTGCAGGTCGATTGTAATAACTTTTTGATTTCCTTGACAAAACCAACATGAATCACAGGCATCGCAAGGTCGATGTGACCGAAGTGTCCTGGACATTCGTCGGCTTTATGTCCGCAGGTCTTACAGCGCAGACCTGGTTCGATGACACCGAGATGGGGGTCCATCAAACCCATTTCAATGGGAAATCCGTCATCGTCATAGGTGTCGGCCGTAATGATTTTCGTCGCTGACATCCGCCGGATCTCATCCGGCGACAAAACGGCAAACTTGATTGCCCCTATTCTCTTGGAGACGCCTCGCATCATCTTAAGTCCTCCAATTGAAGTCGCATTACAACACCCAATGAAAGAAGCTCATCGAGCAACAATTTGAAAGCATATGAGGTCTGAACAAGACTGATATTTGTGTTATTACCGCATACAGGACATCTCAGCACACCGCGTCTATCCATGATTGCGATGTGCCCACAATTCGGATTCCCACAAACATACTGGAAAGTACCGTCGGATTCATCGAGCAGTCGATCCTTGATCACCATGGCAGCGCCATGACCTATCAAACAGTCCCTTTCCATTTCACCAAATCTTAGACCGCCCTGTCTTGAGCGACCTTCCGTTGGCTGCCGTGTTAAGATTTGAACCGGACCGCGACTGCGAACATGAAGCTTCCCGGAGACCATGTGGTGCAATTTCTGATAATAGATGACGCCGATGAAAATGTCCGCACCGATTTTCCGACCAGACATACCATCATACATGACTTCCTTTCCGGTGTGCTTGAATCCACATCTCACAAGCGCTTCACGCAACGATTGCTCTTTCTCCCCACTGAAGGGCGTGCCGTCGATCATCCGGCACTCCATTGCGCCGACTTTTCCACCGATCATCTCGAGGACGTGAGCAACTGTCATTCTTGATGGAATTGCATGTGGATTGATGATCAGATCGGGGACGACACCATCCGACGTGAATGGCATATCCTCCTGCGGCACGATGAGCCCGACAACACCCTTTTGACCATGACGAGATGCGAATTTATCGCCGAGTTCCGGGATCCTCTCGTCCCTGACTTTGACCTTGACAAGGCGACTGCCATTTTCTGATTCTGTTAGCATGACGCTGTCAACCCATCCACTCTCACCAGGTCGGACGGTGATCGAGGTTTCCCGACGTTTCTGAGGCGTAAGAAAGTCCGTTTCCTCTTCAAGGAATCGCGGTGGCGACGTCTTGCCGATCAGCACGTCGCCCCCGTTAACTGGCGTCTCAGGACTGATCAGCCCGTCTTCGCCCAGATTGCTATAGGCAAGATCGGCCCTCGCTCCCCTCACGTCTGGACCCGGAATTTCAAAATGATCTTCCTGTCCACCAGGGTATCTGCGTTCCTCGGCTCTATAGGTTCTCATGAAAGTAGAGCGGCCGAGTCCTCTTTCAATGCTTGCTTTGTTGAGAATTAATGCATCTTCCATGTTATATCCGTGATAAGACAGAACTGCGACAACAAAGTTCTGACCCGCCGGTCTCTCATTAAATGAAACGAAATCCATCGTCTTCGTCTGCACAATCGGTTTCTGCGGATAGTGCAAAAGGTGCCCTCTCGTGTCTGGCCTCTTACGATAGTTCGTTGTGCTGAGACCGAGGGACTGCTTCGCCATCCCCGCTCCCATCGTGATTC
>JANHAK010000027.1 GCA_024464195.1 Methanomassiliicoccales archaeon
ACCCCTGATGAGGAAGGATCTTTTCGAGCTCGTCGAATTTGCAAGGGATCATCATCTTTTCGTAATCATCGCGACCAACGGCACTCTAATCGACAGGGATATCGCGAAATTCTTCAAGAAACGCGAAATCGCTGTCGCGATCAATCTGCCGACCTTGGACGAACGTTCCAGCGGAATTTTTACTGGTGTTTTCAATTCTCATAACGCACGGATGAAAGGATTGATGTATTGTTTGGATGAGAAAGTGTTGACAAGTGTTGGCGTCGCCGTTACAAACCTCAACTTGAAGGAGATATGTCGTGTGATCGATTTTTCTCGTGAGAAGAAAATCAATTGCGATGTCCTAGCGACAATTCCCATCGGGAGGGCATCACTTTCCATCTTGCCTTCACCGATTGAGTATGAAGAGATGTTGGCCTACATACTCAATCGCTATTCCGCGATTCCTATGAATGCAATTGATCAAGACAACGGAACGAACGTTTCTGTTTACGAGCCTCTTTACGCGAGAATCATTAAGAGGAAAAAGGGAAAGGAGTTCCCGAAGCTCTGCAGTCTCGGCATCGCGATGCATGTAATGGAGGACGGATCTGTGAGGTCATGCGTTTACATGCCGATGAGCTTTGGAAATATCAGAAGAAAGAAATTAACAGCGATATGGAAAGAAATCAGAGTATCAAAAATCCTCGCGAGGCTTCAGGACCCACGCTATCTGAAGGGTGCTTGCGGAAAATGCGAAGATCGCGAGATTTGTGGTGGATGCAGGGCAAGGGCACACGCTATAAAGGGCGACCCTTTTGATGAGGATCCAGTTTGCACGAGATGCCTCCAGAATTAATGAAATTATGATCCAATGATGATCGAGATTTCACTCATCCTCTAAATCTTGAATTCAGAATAGATTTTCCAATCGGTGGGAATGCGTATTTGTTTTTCTAGAAAAAAATCAAGATTAGTACCTTTGCCTTCCACAAATTCTCACTATTCTTATTTCATTGAAAATCTTCTTGAAAATCTACGTTAGCAATTAATAATCTCCGGCACAATATCCTGCATCTCTTCTGGTACTTCACCTATTCTCCAGCCAGGACTTGTCGTCTCGCAGTAGTAGTAATATTTTCCGTTAAAGAAATACGATGTGCCAGTTAATGAATCGCCCCAAATCCCAGCGGCCATGTGACTCGGATTTCCTTTAAAAAGAAGGAGAACACCGTCAAAATTGAGAATGGATGTCTGGATCAGCGAGACAAAGAGAATCGCGGTGTCCTCGCAGTCCCCGCCACCGTCAACAAGCGTTTCGACGGGATATCTGGGATACTCAGTCATACCCTTCGTTTTTTGATCTGAAAGATACTCAAGATTTTGCACGAAAGAGAGGACGAACTCCGCTTTCTGGTATTGCGTGAATTTCCTTTTCTCTGCGATTTCATTGAGTTTGTATGCGAGATCCTTGATCGAAGAATCATCAGATTTAACATATGAAGCGTAACTCGGTGTTCGTTCGCGCAAGCTATATTCATAATATTCTTGGCCAGGAATATTGATGGTGATCGTGAAGTAATTGACGATGGATTTCCATTCAAACATCCATTGAAAGGTTCTCGTAAATACATCATGCCCTAGAAAGAAATCCCAGGTTTGGCTCCATTCCCCTTCTCCGTTGTTAAGTGGCATGACGCGCCAGAAATATGTGCGATTCTCCAGCAAAGGCTCAGTTACGACAAAGAAAGTATCGTTAACAACCACGTCTGCAAGCAATGTTTTAAAATCAAAAGTCGTGCTCAGCTGGAATCGGTATGATTCAATGTTTTTTAACGCGGTCCACTCGAATCTCGGCGTTGAGTTCGTGATAACTGAGGACTCGGTTGGATAAATAGGGCTGATCGTCTGATTCTCGAGAAAATCGAAAAGAATTGGTAGCCCTCTCGGAATTGCGATGACTGCTAGCAACAGGATAATGACGATGAGGACGGCTGTAATCGCCCCTCGTCTTCTTTTTTTAGGGGGAGGCGGGGTATATTGACCATTATTCGTATTCATTTCCTGATAGGGTGGCAGGCTATCCATAATTCTGGCCTTTTTGATTAATTTGCGAGATGATATGTTATCATTGTGTAAAAAGATTAATTATCAAATTTACAGAATTTGAAATTCTCATAATTTGAAATCGGGCAAATTGAGAATATTGAAAATAGATTTCTTTTTCAACGACTGAGCAAAATGGCAATCATCACTGAAAGATGTATGAAAAGAGGAAAAAGTAAATCCCATAAGAACATTTTTAAGAGATCTTGAATGGACTCGTTAAAATCAAAGTTCATTGGCTGTCTTATCGGGAGTGCAATCGGTGATGCCTTAGGACGTCGATTCGAGGGTCATTGGCTGTCTGATGCACTTGATCAGGAATTTATGGGCAGGTGGACGGACGACACACATATGATGATTGGTGTCGCGGAATCGCTCATCGAGATGAAAGGGTTTGATGGCGAACATATGGCTCGTGTTTTCATACGAAATTACGAAATGGAACCCTGGCGAGGCTACGCGAGCGGACCACCTCGCGTGTTCAGGATGATCAAGTCAGGAGTACGATGGGCTGAGGCTTCAAAGAGACTGTTTGGTGGAGCTGGCTCATACGGTAACGGCGCGGCGATGAGGGTCGCACCAGTAGGCTTACTCTATCATCATGATATCGCGAAATTGCGTGAGGTCGCCGAGGCCCAAGGAAAAATTACGCATGCGCACGAACTTGGCTTGGAAGGTGCGGCTTTGCAGGCATATGCCGTAGCTCTTGCTCTCCAAATCGATCGTTCCTTTGATTTCGATCCCCATTCCTTTTTGGCAAATCTCCGAAATTTTGTACACCATGAGATCTACCGTTTCAAGTTAGTGAAGGTTGAGGAGCTGTTGAGCTGTGAAGACAGGAAGAGGGTTGTTAGAGAACTCGGTCACGGTATTGAAGCGTTTAATTCTGTACCAACGGCCATATACTCATTCCTCCGTCATTCGAGGAGTTTTCAGGACGCGGTGCTTTATGCGGTTAATTTGGGCGGGGATGCTGACACAATTGGCGCGATGACGGGTGCGATTAGCGGTGCGTATCATGGCATCGAAGCAATCCCAGAACGATGGAGAAATGGACTCGAGAGGAAAGACGATATCGAGAAGCTTGCGGAGAAGTTGTGGGAAATTGCTAAAGGTTTTTGATTTTCTATAACTCGATATTTAAATAATTTCCGTTTTAAACACATGACATTCTGATGTAATGGGGTGGATGTGGAGCGAGCATTAAGAATGATCACAAAAGGGAAAGATGTCGTCGATGAGATGATACTTTCCGAGAAACTAATTCTATTCTAGAAGAGATTATCTTTCGTATCCTGGTATTCATGTGAAGTATATTCCCGCGCCCAGTAGGGAATATCTTTTTAAATAGTCTGTTTCATCGATTAGCATCGAAGTTAAATTGATAAGAAGACGAGGATGTGACAATGGCTATTGCTCCAAGGTATGGCTCAATGCCCGACAAGAGAGAAACGCTCTTAATTGAAAAAACGATGAAGACAGACGGCGATTATGCGGAATCACTGTCATCAGAAAAATTCCCTCTATGTCAATCAGATCAGTGGATAGTCGAGCACACATCCGATGGCTACGTCCTCCATCGAATCAGGAGGGACATAAGAAAGGTTTACCTCGAAGTGACAACGCGCTGCAACCTCCGCTGCGCAAACTGCGTCCGCAACACCTGGGACGAGGAACTTGCTGACATGTCGACAGAAACATTCAATCGCGTGATCGACAGTCTCCGCGATCTACCGGAGTTGCGTGAGGTCTACTTCGGCGGCTTCGGTGAACCTCTTTTGCACCCTAAAATCGAGGAAATGGTGAGGCAAGTCAAATCGCTCGGCGTCCGTATCTCGATGAGCACGAATGGAACACTCCTCACTGAGGAAAAGACGAAAGCGCTTGTCGATGCAAGAATTGACCGACTCTTCGTGTCGATGGATAGCACACAAGCTCAGCTGTTCAGCGAGCTGAGGGGTGGTGCTAATTTTGACCTCGTTGTCGAAAATGTCAAACGAATCAGGGACATCCGAGAGAGGAAGGGTTACAGGATGCCGACGATCGGTCTCGAGTTCGTTGTGACTGATAAGAATATCAAAGACATTAAGAACCTCCCTTCCCTCGCGAGAGAAATCGGCGCATCAATCATTTTACTCACACATCTGCTGCCGCACAATGAACAGGCGGCAAGGCAGATTGCTTATGGTGGCAACAATATCGAGATCCCGAGGCCAGAGGGCTGGGCTATCATGGCCGGTGATTATGTCATGTGGGGAACACTCTCAACTCCTCGGAGCAAGTGGGGAGCGTATAGACACTGCCGCTTCGTCAATGATAAGGGCATTGTTATCGCATGGGATGGTGGCGTCAGCCCTTGTTATGCGCTGATGCACTCATATCCGTATTTCGTTTTTGGAGAAAGAAAAAGAGTCAAGCGATATCTTCTCGGAAACGTGAACGAAAAATCTCTTTCAGATATTTGGACAGGTGAAGAGTACGTATTGTTCCGATCGAAGGTTCAGAATTTTAGATTTCCGTCCTGCGTTGATTGCGGCGCGAACTGCGATCTGCGACAAAACAATGAAGACTGTTGGGCGAACTCACCATCGTGCGCTGATTGCCTCTGGGCACAGGATATCGTGCGGTGCCCGTAACGATTGTCGATTATTCCTCACCGAACTGGTATCTGCCTGCCGGCACGGTGATCTCGAACTTCGCGCCTATGCCCGCTTTTCCCCTCTCCTCAATTGTCATACCAGTTATCGATAAAATCTCCTTTGCGAGGTAGAGTCCCCTGCCTCGGCGCCCTTCGAAGATCGATTTCTTCAAACCTTCTTCGAGACCTTTACCATCATCCTCGCAGATGATAATGAGATCATCATTCCTCTTTTCTGTATAAATCTTGATGGTGCTGAGTTTTTCGCCACCGTGCTTCAGCGCGTTGTGCAACATGTTGTTGAAGACCTTCTCGAGCAAGCGATCCGCGTAGACCTTGAGATTGTCGTCGATCTCCACCTTGATGTCCGCCTTTGTACGATCGATCGTCATCATCGCCTTCTCGATTGCCTCCTTCAGGTTGATCCATTCGGGCGGATATGTTCCCATTCTCTCATAGTCCCTGCTGAATTCAAGATGCTTCTCGATGTTCATTGCCGCCTTCAACGCCATTTCGACGAACCGCTTTGACTTCTCGTCGTTGACGAGATCGGCGAGTAGCTGCAGACTGCCAGAAATGACAGTCAGCTGGTTCATAATATCATGCCTTGTGACGCTTCCGAGCAGATAGAGCTTCTTGTTCGCCAGTGTGAGTGCGTCCTGTGCCTTTCTTAGCTCAGTGACATCTTCAGCGGTGCAAGCGGCAAACGCAACGTTACCGTCCTTGTCGAACTTCGGGATCTTAGTGACGAGCATTAACCGCTTTTCCCCCTGAGCGTTCGTCACCCACTCGAAATCCCTGTACTTCTTCTTTTCTTCGAAAACGATCCTGTTTCCCCTCACACCAACCTCAGCTTCAGGTCTCGGTAAGAACTCCCATATCTTCTTCCACACAATTTCCTCTTTTTTCTTTCCAAGGAATTCTACCCTCGCTCTGTTTGCGATTCCACCGTATGTTTCTGGATCGACGGCAGTCCAGATCATTGTATCGACGCTGTCTAGGAGAACTTCGTACTCTTCCTTGTTCTTGATCAATTCTTCCCGTAATTTCTTTTCTTCTGTAATGTCGATAAGCGATGCGACGCTCCGTTTCGTTCCGGGTATCACATCAATCGTGATCTTAGTGAACTTGATTTCTCCGTTCTTGCACCTCAGCTCAAGTTCATAACTTCGCGGAGCTTTCGAGGAATTTTCCCTCCTCGCAAAATGATAGTCAGTAATTTTCTGAACTTCCTTTTCTGTAACAAAATCGATTGATTTCATTTTGCCTTCGATTTCCTCACGAGAGTAACCAGTGAGCCTTACAAATTCATCGTTGGCGAGTGAAATCGTCATATCTTCTTCAATCACGACCATTGCCGTACCTGTTACTTCAAAAAGGCAGCGGTATCTTCTTTCTGACTCCTCGAGAAGCTCACGCATCTTCACCCTTTCTGTGATATCTCTCAGGATCACATATGTGGCAATACCACCCTCGTTCTCGGCTAGGGTTACATTGATCTCGGCGATAATCGTGCTCCCATCTTTCTTCTTCAGTTTCGTTTCGTAAACGGACGGAAGATTCTCCCCCTTTAATCGTCTTGTGTAATAATCGAGCAACTTCTCTCTTTCGTCATCAGCAACGAATTCAATGAAATGTTTTCTCAGCACTTCGTTTTCCTGATAATTGCCCATTTGATAGAGACTCTTGTTGGCAAACCTTACAATTCCGTTGTCCAGGATCGCGAATCCCTCATTCGCCCCTTCGAAGAAATGGCGGTAACGGCGCTCGCTTCTCGCAAGCAATTCCTCCGCTTTCATCCTGATCCTATCAACTTTCAGCGCATACAACGCATGTCCTAGATCCTCTGCGAGATCGCAAATAAAATCGATTTCTTCATCGACAACTGCGTCGGCGTGGAGGTGGACGAGGATAGCGCCGTAGACTTCACCGCCATATTCAATTCTTTTCGTTAAGGTAACATCGAGGTTATCGGTATCTAGATGCTTTAGGGGGCATCCAGCGCAGCGGCTATCTGGTTGCCGTAATACAAGAACTTCACTCGTGCAGAGTGCTTCGCGAATGCAAATGAGCTCTTCGAGTGATGTTAGTCTCGAAAATATCTCTTCAAGTTCGCAATTTACGAACGAACCATACGTTTCCATCGAACCGCCGCCCCCTCTTACGGCGATAGCGATACCTTTAAACATCCGCGTCCTCAGCAAATCATTACACACGCTTTTGATAAGTTTCGTTTGATCTCTTTCTCTCGAGATCAATTGATTAATACGTCTGATCGCGAAAAGCATCGAGTTGAGCCTTTCGAGACGCTCGATACGGTTTATGTCGTCAGTGACATCTTTAACCACGCCAATCAGCTTGATTGGAACGCCTTTTTCGTCGAGAATAACTACCAATCGTTGACGGATAATTCGCTTCTCTCCACGAGGTGAAATTACTCTATACTCGATTTCACGCCCTTGACCGCTTTGCAATGTTTCGAGTACTGTCTCTTTGACGCGGTCTCGATCGAGTGGATGTATACATTCAAAGAGTTGTTCATATTCACCATCGAATGACGACTCGTCCATGCCGAGGATGCGTAGCAATTCCACAGAGACGCTTAATTGATTCTCGGTGAGGTCGTAAATGAAATTGCCGAACCCACCAATTGTTTCAGCTTCGGCGAGGGCTCTCTCGCTGACCTTAAGCGCTTCAAGCGCCCTGTTCTTTTCCACGAGCGTCTTGATCATGTTGACCAGTTCAGCAAACTGTGAGCGGGGGTCTCCTCCTTTATGCACATAGCCGTCGGCGCCGAAATTGATTGCGTCAATGGCAACCTCTTCTCTTCCCTTGCCCGTGAATAAGATAAAAGGAATCTCCCATCCTCTCGATCGAATTTCTTTAAGAAGATCGATGCCGTTCATCTCAGGCATCGCATAATCCGAAACAATCACATCGTAATCCTGTTCACCCATCATGCTGAGCGCTTGCTGAGGGGAACTGGCGCACTGAACAAAGATATTGTTTTCTCTTTCGAGATAGAGTTTCATGAGATCGAGAAGTTCCATTTCGTCGTCGATACAGAGAATCTTGATTCCTATACGCTCCTTACCTTTCATAGCATTTCTCCATTTTCTCAAATTCAACACCACCCTTGCGATGCGAGAGTAGTGAAGATTTTAGCAACCAATTTCTGATCAGTTACTTATGTGAGAGATTTTATATATTTGAATTGCTAGATTTGTTGCAACAACTTTTCTCGTATATTAAATAGCTGCCTAATATTCTTTTCATCCCAGAACCGCTGTTGTTTATCGGCGATCTCATTCCTTAGAACATTTCCTACTCATGGATTGATACGATTGAAATGGTCAATGAGGGGATAAGAAGATCAAGGGATGTCTTCTGATGATGAAGTTGTTTAGGCTTGTCAAAAAGAAAAAGGATTGTTGTGAACTCATGGAGAGGGCGCTTGCATATGGAAACTGCGCAACGAAGAAAAATCGCCTCGACAACACTTATCAAGACCAACGAGGTCTTTGCCTCTTTTGACTAGATTGAGACAATGATCTTCTCATCTACGAATTAAATGATTTCGAATTTATTCAATCACAATAATTTTCTTTGAAAATTGATTAAATCCTAGTTCTTCAACAATTTCGAGCAAGACGCTCGTTGTATCTGGGCAGTTCAATTCCCTGCATTTTTTATAACATCCAACTTAATTTACAATTTTCTCTATTTTGCAGGGAGGAAAGAAATCATACATATGATCATCACATTTCACTAATGATCCGCGAGAGGCGATGTCTCACCGTTTTCTCTTTCTCGAAATCCCCTCTCTTGTTCTTTTGATCATCTTTTTTCTCTTGAGTAAATCGAGAAGAAATTTTGTCGTTTCCTCGCTGAATTCTGGATGATCGAGAATGAGTTCGAAGTTCGTTTTCATCCAGCCGAGCTTGTCGCCGATGTCGTACCGCCTACCTTCAAATTCATATGCATAGATTCTTTCCTCTTTGAGAAATAGTCTCAGGGCATCGGTTAGCTGAATCTCGCCATTTCTTCCCGCTGGAGTTTGTTCAATACAATGAAAGATGCCGGGCGTCAGGATATATGTGCCAGTGATGCCGTAGTCCGATGGCGCGTGATCAGGCTTTGGCTTCTCGACCAAATCCTCTATTAGATGAAGTCTTTCTTTCACTTTTTTCGCTTTAATAATTCCGTAATCCTGAATCTTCTCCTTTGGAACTCTCTCGACGGCGATGACGGAGGTATCAAGTAATTCGTGGATTTCCATCAGTTGCTTAACGACCGGAACCGACGCGATGTTAATCGTGTCGCCGAGCATGACAGCAAATGGCTCATTGCCAACATGCCTCCTTGCGCAATAAACGGCGTCACCAAGACCCTTTGGTGCTTTCTGTCTGATATAATGAATCTCCGCGAGATTCGATATTCTCTTGATCTCTTGCAATTCTCTTTCTTTGCCATTTCTCTCGAGTATTGATTCAAGTTCTGGTGATCGATCAAAATGATCTTCAATCGCTCTCTTTCCCGCACCAGTGACGATAATAATATCGCTGATGCCCGCTGCGATCGCCTCCTCGATAACATACTGGATTGTCGGTTTGTCGACGACTGGTAGCATTTCCTTTGGCTGTGCTTTCGTCAGGGGTAGGAATCTAATACCTAGACCCGCGGCAGGAATTACCGCTTTCATCCCTCATCACCAGCAGATGCCATCATAATTTCCCGTCCTCACAACCCCTCTGCCATCGATCACGAGCTTGTTGCCATACAACATTGGATCTCGATACTCTTCCCACTCAGTAACGATGAGAACCGCGTCGCTCCCCTCAACGCATTCGTTGGCACTTCTGCAATAAACGAGCGATGGAAACTCTTTACGAAAGTTCTCGATTGCCTTAGGGTCATGGCACTTGATATTCGCGCCCTTCTCGATCAATGCTTTGACGATCTTGATTGAACTCGCTTCCCTGATGTCGTCAGTACCAGGTTTAAAAGACAGCCCGAGAACCGCTATTGTTTTCCCCCTGATGTCCATATGGCGTTCCAGCAATTCGATCATCTTGAGCGGTTGCTTTTCGTTGACTTCGATGACAGCGTCGAGAATGATAGGCTCGATTTGCTGTGACCTTGCCAATGAAGCGAGTGCCATCGTATCTTTCGGAAAGCAAGAACCACCGAAGCCGCAACCCGCCCTGAGGAACTCTGATCCGATACGCCTATCGTATCCCATCCCCTTCGCAACTTCTCTAACATCAATCTCCAGCGTCTTACAAATATTGCCGATCTC
>JANHAK010000028.1 GCA_024464195.1 Methanomassiliicoccales archaeon
AAACAATTCGTTATTATAAGAAACACCAATTGAGATCCAAACACTTTATTCACTTGCCTTTTCTAGAGCTTCGACTATTTTGATGAATTCGCCATCCTGATTTCTGACAATGGGATTGTATTTCGACTTTCACAGTTTGCAGATCCTCGCTTAGGAACTCATAATGATGGGATCTTCTCGATTTGCCCATTCGTAATAATCATTCATATTTGCGTCGTTATGTGTTAGGCAAGTTGCAGAATGTCGATAATGTCGTGCTCTTTATGTTCTCCGCCTCTTTTGTGCGATCCTCCAGATCCCTTATATGAAAAGCGTGTCGTCTCACAATAAAAGCGTACCCAAGCAAGTGTTATTATTGAGGGGTTTATTCTTTAATTAACATTTGCCCTCAAACTAGTTAGGTTGATCAACCGCATCGTATTGATCTTGAATAACATTTTAGCAACGAAATGAGCCAGCTGAGAATTTGCATCGGTTACGAATATCTAGAGATCAAGTATAAATCCAGCAATATGCGTAATATCACATAGTTTGTTATGACGAGGTGAGATCATATGGAAATTCCAGAATATGTCTCAGTAAGAGAGGTCAAGGAAATTTGCAAGAAACTAGGAATCAGGGATTGGACGCTTCTAAAAAAGCCCGAGGTCACCGTTGAGGAGGCTGAAAAGATACTAGCTGCGATTGACGCAGCCGGGCTGAAGGTTCCTGTTGAGACTTTCCGCAAGGGATTGGAGGTTGAGCTCGAACATGGAAAACGCTACCAGGAAGCCAACGTGACAAACAACCATCCGATTTTGACTGGGAAGATCGTTCTGGCACACCTTTTTGAAACGCTCGATTATTATGAGCGGCTTGAAGTGGCGGAGATAGAGGGAGACCTCTTGAAGGCTCTTGTGAACGAAGATACTGCTAAGGTCGCCTCTCTCTACGAAAAGCTTCTGAAGGCTAAATACGAACTTGCTGAGGCGGAATCAAAGGCACTTTCAGAAAGAAAATGAATTGCCAGAGATCTCTTTTTTTTAAAAAAAATTCGATCATATACTAATGAAAGATCTTAACAGCCTGAATTTCTGACTAGCCGATGAATCTGATTCATGAATCACTGGGAAATTGTCACACATCTTTTTAAGGGACTGAAAAACATGACGCGTCTTTCTCTCGATGCGACCTTGCCAGAATGATTATAGAATCGAGGAATTTCAAGTTGGTTTCCAAACAAATTTTGAAAAACCCGTCATAGTAGTGGACCGAGTGGGATTTGAACCCACGGCCTCCGCCTTGCGAAGGCGGCGATCTTTAGTGGCGCGAAAACGCACATCCACTGATCTATCGGCCCAGGCACCGATAATGAAATTGGAGATTTAATCCTTTTCCCGTTGAGAATTATGAAAAAACAACCAGTGCCAACATCGATTGATCCGTTTCAAATCGTTTTACCCAATAGTTTCTCAGCCCTTTTGACGACTTCATCGACAATCTCGGGCGCTTTTCCAAGATAATTCTCCGGTGCCATAACTTGATCAAGATCCTTCTCGCTCATAACTGACATGATTTCTTTAGAATTGAGAAGCGCCTTCTTCAGATTCACGCCCTTTTCATCAGCCTCTAAACTGCAATTCCTAATCAAAGCATGCGCTTCCTGACGTCCCATTCCACGCCGGACGAGTTCGATCATCACCGCCTCAGCCATGATAAGTCCATTTCCCTTTTCAAGATTCTCTCGCATCCTATCTTCTCTAACAGAAAGATTTGAAAAGACCTCGATCGTTTTCGCCAAAATATCATCTGTGAGAACGAGGACGTGTGGCAGAATGAATCGCTCGGCACTTGAATTCGTCAAATCCCTCTCATGCCAGAGAACCATATTTTCAAGTGCGGGCATAACGAAAGATCTAACAATCCTTGCCAAACCACAGATGTTTTCCGATGTCACTGGATTCTTCTTCTGAGCCATTGTCGAACTGCCAACCTGTTTCTTAATATCGAATGCCTCGGAGACTTCCTGGATTTCCGAGCGCTGCAAGTTCCGCACTTCAGTTGCATAGCGTTCGCAGGAAGTGCAGATCTGAGCCATGAGACAAATCAGTTCAGCATATCGATCCCTGCAAACAATTTGCGTCGCAGCGTCTTCAGCTTTCAAACCAAGTTCTTCCATAACTTTTTGCTGGATTTCGAGGAACTTCGGACCGAAAGCTGCGCCCGTTCCTACTGCACCAGACATCTTTCCAACGTAAATCCTTTTTTTGATTTCCTCGAGACGTTCGTAGTGTCTCATCATTTCAGCGGTATAACCAGCAATTTTGAAACCAAATGTCATCGGTATAGCAAACTGACCATGAGTTCTTCCGACCATAACTGTCATTCGATGTTTCTTCGCGAGTCTGGCAAAAACCTCGACAAGGTCAATAATGTCACGACCGATGATCTCGAGTGCTTCTCTTATCTGAATTGCAGTGGATGTGTCAATAATATCGTTTGACGTGGCACCAAGATGTACGTATTTTCCGGCTTCTCCACACTTCTCTGTAAGGGCCTTGACCATTGCCATGATGTCATGTTTCGTCTCTTCCTCAATCTCTTTCACCCGCTCCACCGTTACAAATTCGAGTGTCGCTTTCGATGAAATTATCTTTGCGGCAGAATCTGGAATGTTCCCGACAGAAGCATGTGCCCTAGCGAGAGCTGCCTCAACTAGCAATTGCGTTCTGAGCTTGTTCTCTTCGCTAAAGATTGCCTTTATCTTTGGACGCCCATAACGGTAATCAAGAGGACAAAGAAGCATTCGATCATCCCTCACTCCGAGTTAATAATTGATCCCATCTTTCTAGCCGTCTCATTTTATATGAATATATCACTTCAAAATCCATCAATGTAACAACCACCTCATGACATTGAATGATCACTATACAAACATTATTGTTCCGTCTTCTATTGATTAGTCACGTGAAGTCATTATGGTGGGGGTTCCAGGATCTTACAAAAGGCCTCCGAGAGCGTCGATGTCTTGCCTTATTTTTCCGCAGCGGATGGCAAAAACCATTAAAAGTTTGCCTAAGAATATACAATAGGCGTTTGATTTGACAGCGGAAAGTCATGCTGGAAGGATTCCTGGCGAGATATTGAATTTTCTGCGTAGTGCCGGTGGACACTCATTGATCGTAAAGGGCGAGGCAGGAACGGGGAAGACAACTCTCGCGCTTCAGATCGTTGAGGAATTGATGGAAGAGCAACCGAACTATTACCTTTCATCGAGAGTCTCGGACGAGGCGCTCTACCGTCAATTTCCATGGCTAAAAGAGAAATCCAGGAGAGACAGTATTCTTAGAGCAAGCAAAGCTTTTCTCAAGAAAACACGCCCACCGCACGTGAAAGAATCCGAAAGTGTTCCGAAGGACGCAACGCTTCGAGCAGCAATGGAGCTGCTGAAGGTTCTTGCAAAATCCGAAACTGTCGCAACGGTTGTGCGGTCAGAACTTCAAAAACTTGAGGGGCAAATCGAATCTGGAGAACTTGGTGAGGAGGAAAGCGGACAATACGGGGCGGAATTTGTTGACGGTTCAATCATTCTTGATCTAGGTGTCCTTCTGCCAGAGCTCGAGCTCGCATACGATCTTGCTGAGTCAAATCTCCCCAAGAAGACACTCGTGATTATCGATAGTATCGACGGTCTATCCGAGAAATATGGTATCCTTTCAAATAGAATCATCAACACACTGCAAAAGGATCTGGTCGATCATTCCAGTACGAACATCATCTATGTGCTCGAAAGTGGTGGAAAAACAAATCTCGATTATTTGGGAGATGGCGTTGTCGTTCTTAAAAGTGAAGAGAGAAGAGGAAGGAGGGTGAGACATCTTGTCATCGAAAAGCTGAGAGGATCGCGTATCGAAAAATGGCGGTATCTGTTTACCCTTGCGGATGGAAGAATGAAGACCTTCGAGCACACCCAAGTCACGATACCAGAAGTTATGAAAAAACACACACCTGTCGATGATCCAGGCGACTCGATGGTATCAACAGGGATCGAAGATTTCGATCGTATCATTGGGGGTTTGCCGAAGGGAGGATTGGTTCTCTTTGAATTTGGGGCAGATATTCCACAAGAAGTCATAGAATGCATCGAACTCACTGTTGTTGCCGATTTTCTTTCAAAGAAAAGAGGCGTCATGTGGTATCCACTGCATTCCCTCAATTACCCAACATTGGACAGACAAGTCAATATGTTGGTCGCCAAAGAAAGGATTTCAAAATGTTTGAGGATTCTCGATACGAGTGGGATCGACGCAGGATATCCATTCGTGAGTGTGATAGAAGGTAATGATGCCTCAAATGATTTCAGATGGGACTCGCTGAGTTACATGCTTTCGGGTGCATCAACGCCGTTCATATCGATTTTCGGTTATGATGCAATGGAGGCGCAGTATGGAAACGATGTTTTCAAACATACTCACGCTTTTATTGATATCATGAAACGCGAGGGCAACATCGTTCTCGCAGAAGCGACCGAAATCTCGGCATCATTCCCCGCGCTCGCGCATCAATCCCATCTTCATGTTCAGCTCGAGAGCATTGATGGGACGGTCATGTTCTGCGGCATAAAGCCATATACACCATATTTCGGCGTTGAATTCGAAATAACTGAAGGGTTGCCAAAAGTCAAACTCGTACCGATGATCTGATCCTTTTTAACTCACATTTATCGCATTTAGTATCATTGTTGATACTGAGGGAATAAAATCTTTAAGAACGGCGAGAAATGAAAAACCGTATGGAAGCAGAGGTCAATACAGAAAACACCGTGGTAAGGCTCGTCGCTGATGAATACGCGAGCAAGATCTTGCGTACAACCTATGGCCAAGCGCTTTCCGTGCAACAGATCAGCAAGCAGTGTTCGATACCGATCGCAGTGGCTTACAGAAGGGTTGGAATGTTGGAAAAGGCAGGATTGCTGCGTTGTGTTCGCCAAGAGGAGGTCTTCCGCGGAAAAAAGGTCAGATACTTCCAGTGTGCCGTCAAGATGGTAAAAGTCATCTTCTGTGATGGGCAATTCTTAGTTGAAGTCGCCTGGCTTCCTGAAGAAGAGCTATTCGGTCAGACTCCGATCGCTGAAGGGGCAAAATCTTAGAATTGATGTGTTGATAATTGCAAATTGTTTCTTTTTCCGAAGTAAAGAATTTATTTAATGTATTACATTTTTATCGTATCGTGGAGGAAGTCTTATCGATCTCCTGAAAACATCTCAACTGCTTACCGATGAGTATGCGATCAAAATACTTGTGGCAACGACGAGAAAGCCCCGGTCTGCACAAGAGATTTCCCAGAAGTATGGAATACCGATCGCTGCCTGTTACCGGAGAATAAGAGACCTTCAGAGTGCAGGCCTTCTAGAATGCAAAGAGAGAAAGCTCTCACAACAGGGTAAGCGTATCTCGTATTATCTATCAACACTCAGGAATGCTTACTTATTCTTTGAGAATGGAAAGTTACGAGTGAAATTTCAACTGAAGACGGGTGAAACAGATCAGTTTAGTGATCAATGGCACGATATTGAATTTAAGCTGGATGAAGAGCAAAAGGACACGGAAGATGAAAAGAAGTGAATTAAGGCAATTCTTGATAATTTATATTCTAATCCCAGTAATATACAAGTTAATATTGAATCCACTTGGTGGAATCGCGGTCGCTCCGAATATTGATAGAGGGAATTTTAGTGTTATAGAATTAGGATGTTGCGATATGATAAACAAAATCTGTCAAGTCAAAAGAAAATTGATTTTTCCATTCCTATCACTCGAATTTCAGAAAAGAATAAAAAAGACATTGAACAACGAGTTCCAGATATTTGCCACGGCGAAAGGATTATAAATGAATGTCATTATGTCCATCCCATCTCACTTGTGTGCCTGATTGATTGAGTGTGGCTTTATGACAGAACTCCTAGAGGAGCTCGAGAAGAAGCGGCAGATCGCGAATAATGAAGCAGAACGACATCGACGCCTTCGTGATGAGCTGAACGAAAAAACGAAGGAGTGGGTTGAGAAGCGAGATCAATTAAATGCAAAAGTGAAGGAGCTCGTCGAGGAAGCTTCGAAACATAAGGAGATGCGCGATACCTTAAATGCCCAGGTTAAGGAAGCTAAGGAAAATAGAGATCTTTGGAACAAGAAGGTCAGCGAGCTCAATGAAAAGGTGATGAAACTCAAGAAAGAGAATCTGCCGAAAAATGGGCCTCCTATTTCGAGACTCAAAAGGGATTTGAAGAATCTTGAATTTAAGCAGATGACGTCGGTTCTCACTCCTGAAAAGGAAAGAGAACTGATCGAAATGATCTCGCAGCTTCAATTGCAGATTAAAGAGAGAGAGAAAGCTCTCGAACAAAATGCCGAGATCAAAAACGCGGTTAAAGAGTTGAAGGAAGCGCGAGAAAAAGCGGAAATGTATCATAAAATGGTTGCCGAATTGGCTGAAAAAGCGCAGGCTGAACATGATAAGATGATTGAATTATACGAACAAGCCGATAAACTCCGGAAAGAAGCGGATGAGGCGCAAGAGAAGTTTATCGAGACAAAGCTGAAAGCCGACGAAGAACACAGAAAACATATCGAATGCATTAGGCAGGTTCACGATTACGATAAGATCGTTACGGGATTGAAACAAAAAGCACGAAAAGCAAGGAAAAAGAAAGAAGAATCGACTGCGCTAAAAGAGGCTGAGGAAATATTTGAGCGCTTCAAGAGAGGCGAAAAATTGAGCACGGAGGACATCATGGCGCTTCAGAAATCTGGATATCTATAAGTGCCATGATTTAAGTTTTTTTCATTATCATTTTTATACACGAGTTTTGATTTTATCGAGGAGAAATTGAGGATTGTAAACAGTAATAATCAAAAATCTTAAATAGTAATACTAACATAAAAGAGAACGGGAATACTGGGCTAGTTGTTAGAGTGCATCCCATCCCTTCTGACAAGGCTAGCCCTTCCCATCCCTTTTTTGTTTTGAAATGATCAAGCTAGTTTCTAAGAAATTGCTCCAACAAGAATTAATACAACGACAGTATTCGATATCAGCAGGTGCAAATCGATGGTTTTAGAGGGGCTGGGCCGTTCACTCAGAGACGTACTCAAAAAAATTGCAAATTCAAGCAATGTTGATAGCAAACTTGTCAAAGAGGTAACGAGAGATATCCAGCGAGCATTGCTGCAGGCCGACGTGAACGTCAAACTTGTCCTCGAAATCACGAAGGAAGTCGAGAGGCGTGCCCTGACGGAGAAACCCGCAGCGGGGATGAGCTCAAAGGAACACGTAATCAAGATCATCTATGACGAGCTCGTCAAGATTCTCGGCGAAGGAAAGACGATTCCCCTCACAGACCAGGTCATTATGATGGTCGGACTTTATGGTCAAGGAAAAACCACAACCGCTGGAAAGCTCGGAAGATATTTCCATAAGAAAGGGTTAAGGGTCGGACTTATTGCCGCCGATGTCCACAGACCAGCCGCGTATGATCAGCTAAAACAAATCGGTGACAAACTCGGAATCGCTGTGTATGGAGATCCTAATGAGAAAAACGCTGCGAAAATCGTTCGTGACGGTATGAAGCACTTTTCGGGCATGAACGTTATCATCATCGATACATCAGGACGTCACGCACTGGAGAGCGATCTTATCGATGAGCTAAAGGAGGTTGCCGACATTGCAAAACCGACTGAAAAAATTCTTGTACTCGATGCGGCAACAGGACAACAGGCAGGTCCTCAGGCGAAGGCGTTTCACGACGTGGTCGGTGTTACGAGCGTCATTCTAACAAAGTTAGATGGGACTGCAAAAGGAGGGGGGGCCCTCAGTGCCGTCTCTCAGACGAAAGCTCCGATTGTCTTCATTGGGACAGGAGAGCACCTTGAGGATCTCGAACCTTTTGATCCCGCGCGCTTCGTATCGAGACTTTTGGGTATGGGTGACATCAGAGCACTGATCGAGAGAGCAAAAGAAACGATTACAGAAGAGCAAGCACTCGAGACGACGAAGAAGATCATGAGTGGGCGGTTTACCCTGAAGGAAATGTACGAGCAAATTCAAATGCTCACGAATATGGGGCCTCTCAAGAAGCTGATATCGATGCTTCCCGGCATGCCAGGACTGTCCGACAAGGTTGATTTAGAGGAATCGCAACACCGTCTCTGGAAATTCAAGGTCATTATGGATTCAATGACTGAAGAGGAGATGGAGAATCCTAGAATTATCAAGTCGTCAAGAATCCTCAGAATCGCGAGGGGTTCTGGTGCAGACCCTAAGGATGTCAGGGAACTTTTGCAGCAATATAACAATTCTAGAAAAGCAGTCAAGGGATTTCTCGGCAACCGTAAGTTGAGAAAGCAGCTACTCAAACAACTCCAGTCTGGAGGACTTGAGGTGCAGGAATGAGACGTTTCGTCATTATTGGTCACAAAGCTACGACCTCAGGCTCATTCAAACTCGACGATCTTGCTGGGAGCACAGGTCGACTTGATATTCTCTTACGATGTATCAATTCCGCTTTCTTTCTCTCACATGACATCAGAAGGGATGCAGAGGTTTACCTTATCTTACTTGGACCGCCAAATCCACCGAAAACCTTGAAGTTTGTCGGGGCGGAGCTAAAATATCTTAATCCTGATGAGAGGAGCACGGGTGCGCTCGTCAGAAATGCGCTCATGCAGAAAGTTATAACGGAAGAGCGGTGCTCGCCAGGGATCTATGCGTCGAATCGTTCGTACAGCGATGTCTTAACGATTATTTCGAAAGACAGCCAATTGGTCTACCTCAAAGAAGATGGAAAGGATATTCGAGAGGTGGAACTCCCTAAGGATGTGAGTTTTGTACTCGGCGATGATCAGGATCTCACCTATGAAGAAGAGGAAATGCTCATGAATTATTCGCCTTTGAAAATCAGCCTTGGACCTATTAGCTACCATGCTGATCATTGCATCACGATCGTCAATAACGAGCTAGACAGGCGCCTCATTCGATGATTTGGAGTATCGGTTAACCTTTTAACCGTAGATGCGATACTTCTTTCTCAATGGTCGAGCGAATTCCACAACATAAACACTGTCGTCAGTGCGGAAAAGCATTCATAGGCACCTCTGAGTACTGTTCAACCGAATGTGCGAAGGCTGGGGAGGAAATTCTCAAAAAAAGAAAAAAGCAGCTCATAATTCTTTACGTGGTGACACTTATAATACTAACAGTTGCTGTCCTTGCTATGGCGGTTCGATGAAAGTCGCTGTTGCTGGTACCTTTAATGTTCTTCATAGAGGACACATGTTGTTACTCGATACAGCTTTCGATTTGGGCAATCATATCGTCGTTGGCATCACTTCAGATGCATTTGCGAAGAGGGACCGAGAAAGTGTTTTCCCTCTCGAAGAAAGGATCGATCATCTCAAACGATATCTTTCAACGAAGAACAAGAAATGGGAAATCGAAATCCTAGAAGATCCTTATGGAAGCGCAATCAGCGATCCCGACGTCCGTATCCTCGTCGCCTCGGAGAGGACGATTGAAACGGGAAGAAAGATTAACGAGATCAGAGAATCTAAGGGATTGCCCGCAATGGCGTTGCACGCTATTCCATTAATTTTGGCGGAAGATTGCGTACCGATCAGTTCTACACGAATTCTCAAAAAAGAGATCGATGAAGAAGGCAAGATGCTTCGCCCAATTGTTGTGAAAGTGGGCTCAGATAATCCAGTTAAGGTTAGGGCCGTTCGAAGCGTCATGAAAAGGATTTACAGCGACGTTGTTGTCAGCGCTTCCAGAGTGGAGAATCATGTCGGCGAACAACCATGGGGGGAAGAAACGCTGAAAGGGGCGATTGAGAGGGCAAAGCATGCAAT
>JANHAK010000029.1 GCA_024464195.1 Methanomassiliicoccales archaeon
AATAGCAGCTGAAGATCCAAGACCAGATCCAGATGGTAAATCAGAGTCTATTTCAATCCTCAATGGTTGACCGTTCCAATATTTATCAATGGCCGTATAGATATAGGGATGTTGCTTATTCGAAAGCATCTGGCCGTTGACAATGAACTTGTCGGAAGGAGATATACTGCATCGCAGTCTGAGGCTGATTGCAAGAGCGATGGCTGGCTGCCCGAAAACTACCGCGTGCTCCCCGAAAAGAATGATTTTTCCTGGCGCTGAGCTTTTTAACATCCAGGCGCTGATTCTATTAGCAATGATTAAACATTTCGTTTAGAAATTTTATGCCGACTCATTTCTTACCCCATCTATTGTGATCATAAACCATGCATCATCATGACAAAGAATTCCACACGTGCAAACAAATCATAGCCAATTCCGTCCAAAATGGGCACCTTGCAAGGACATAAAAAATTAGGAGCCCGTGATGGAGCCTAAATCCCTTATTGTTCTGAATAGCTTCGCCACAAATTTAAGCTGACCTTCATCAGCTACGTTCGTTACCCAAACCATAATTGGATTATAAAATTCTGGACCAATCATTGAGCAACAAGAAAGATCGTGCACATTACAAAGGGAATTACTGTAGTTGGCGAGGCCGACACCGAAAAGACTTGCGAATTCGAAGTTTTTTCATAACGAACTGCCAACAATTCTAGCTGGCAAGATGAATAATAAATTCATGAGACCGTACTGCGAACACGCAACCTAGCATTCCGATATTTAATTCAAATTTCAACTCGCTAAAATAGAATAAAAGTGCAGACGGAACCCAACACAAATGGATAAAATCAAGAGTATCTCTAGATTTGTCATCACAGGGGCATGATTCTAAAATGCTCGTAACACTCCGAAAATTTGGTTGTGATAGAGGTTTGAGGATGTGAAAGACTCCTTATTTAGTCCTAAAATGGAGATTTCGCCAATGACACTGCAAATGACTCAATGCCAACATGTACATCCCAAGAGCCTCACGTTCAAATAGAAGCTCACGTAACTTCCACATGCTCATTTGGGGCAATTTTTTCCGCAAAAAATGTAAGAAGTAACTTTGTAAACTGTATTACTTATGCATAAAGCACTCTTCTGAATAATAGCATTGAATAATATATTATAAGAAGGCACATCTCAGTACCGGTAAACAAATAGAAAACGGGTCCGAAACCATTGATATTTTCGCACAGAAGCAATCGAAGAAATATATTGAGATGTCCAGTATTTCGCTCACTAAACCGAAATTTGATAAAGAGCATCGATTAGTACTAGTAAGATAACAAAGGCTAATGCATAATTGGAAAAAATGGAGAAGTAAAAGGCTTCAAAGTGATGCGACAAAGCCGCAAATAAAGGGATGGTGGTTTACCAAACACATGTTTATCATTGTCCGATGCTGTTCATTATTAGTGAATGCCATTATTGTGAGCGCAAATCTCAATCATTCATTCAAAGACCGTAACGCTCGCTGACCTCTTCAATAAGTTCGTTTGGTGTTTTTCCATTAAGTTCCCTACGGGGTTGATTCCACCACTTGCTTTCAAATTCAGTAAGTGCATTCATGAATTGTGTATCATCTTCGAAATCAGAACCCATTTCTTTCTCAAACTCCTCCTGGAATGACTGTAATAAATCGACGTCGTATTCATGGTTTATGACCATCACAGCAAGATAATCATCTAAGTTGCGGGCAAGAACCTTTGAAAGATTCTCTGGTAAAATATCCATTACCATGTCAAGTATCGCGTTTGAAAGCGCTAAGAACATCAATTCCCTCTTAGATCGCTCAGGCATTTCCTCATTATCAATCACCGAGGTAAGACCATCGAACCAGATGTCTCTTAATACATAGGACCTCGATGGATTCTTGTCGAATAGTTCCCTTTCTGCATTTTCCTCACTTTTTTTCTTATTCTTTTTCTTTCTCTCTCCGGCTCTATTCTTAGCCTCTAATGAATCTGTTTGCTTTTTTTCTTCCCTCGACACGGTCTTACTCTCCCACAACAGAGGTAGCTACGAACAGATCGACGAGGTCTTTGACCTTCCGATCTGGGAAGCTTCCCCAATATATACTGTCTTCAGGATTCTGCTCACACCAAGGGCTGCACTTGATGATCATTTCCAGACCCGTTCCCTTGAATATCTCAAGCTGTCGCCTACCACTCATGGCCGCATAAATGCGTCTCGCCATTTTGCCTTGACAGCGAGATTCGCAGCAAGTACTTTCCTCCCTAATCCCGCTCGTTTTAATGAATTTCATGCCCTTAGTTTGGCTTAGAACCTCTCCAGGCGAATAGAAAATTCCGCCAGCACGACCGAGATGACAAGAGTCGCAATAGGTCGCTACTATATCGTTGTCCATCGAATACCTCAAAGTAAACCTCCTAACTCCTATAGCATCTTCCAGTATTTCAGATATGTGATAGGCATCAATACCGTAGTTTTAGAACCACTCTCAAAGATTTTTTGCTGATCTAAGTGAGGTCGTAACGAAATATCAAGATAGCGACGCGCAGGGCGTTTCGCGATCTGCTTGTATTTCCAAATAATTCCCCATTGCGACGATATCCCGCTGAGAGATATCATTTGATTGAATTATATCCTGGTACACACCTCTTCTCCCGAGCATTGATCAAAATTCCCCTTGGCGACTTCGGCAATTCCAATTTTTTTAAGCAGACGCTCGACAGATCATTTTCGTTGAATGTATCGGCATTTTTTCCATATCGACTTGTCAGCCACAATATCAGACCCTTTCGAGTATAAATCTCTAATCACTTCATGGGAATCCGCTGCGACTCTGCAACCTTACAGCTCTCATGAGTTGCCGGAATCGTTGCTTCCGAGTTAAATATTAGATATTAGCCAGTTCATATCGTGACGGCAGGGGATCCAGTACTTCCCCTACCATTATTCATTAAAGACACCATTGTGACCCAATCAATATGCCAGGTACCAAGCCTTGAGTTCATCGAGAAGCGTCATGAACAGCTTGTAACTTCTCTCATCACCGAGGTCGCCGATTCTCAGATGGCTCTGCCCACCCAAGTCTCGAATGGCAATTTTTCTCTTCTCGCGTATAATCGAAAACTGCGTCGCATTCTTCGAGATCAAAAAATCTTATCACGAATTTTTTATATAAATCCCAACGAGTTTCTCGTTTTTTAAAATATGTCCCACGAACTGTGCTTGTGAAATACTCATCAATAGAGTCTATAGGATCTTCATCGCTTAAGGCTGCGTAATTACCGTCTACTGCTTGACGGTGCGAACCCTTCAAAAAGAATTCCGAATTTGACAGGAACGTCTATGTTGATCTAACTTTTTTGGATTTAACGTGCGAAGACTAATTCCTTCTTTATCAATGACGAGGACATGCAAGTAGCGACGGTTGTAATGGCACTTTAACTTATGCGATCAAAACGAGAGTGACAAAGGGGAATGACCCCTTCCTAGTGCAACTTTAACCTTATTTGCTAAACTTCAACATCAAAATAGATTATGGCTGAAAAGGAGTAAAATTCCACGAAGGAGACAGCATTAAGATAATAAACGCCACACGATTTATTTTTCATCTTATTGATTTTAGGACCATTCTTAAATTAATTGTTGCAAAGTTGAATTTCATTCGCCTCCATGAGATATTTTCAATATAACAAGGAAACTCGGGAGAAAAGCTTTGCTGAAAAGACCTAAATTCCGCAACTGAAGTCTAGCTAAATTTGACTCCGCAAAAATCATCCGAAAAATTGGAAAGAACTAGCAAGAATTGTAGAATTAAAAAATTGTTCAGATACAGAAGACGACAAAAAACTTTTAAAGACACAAAAGTGCGAGGGGCCGGATTTGAACCGGCGAACCTCTTCAGGAACAGATCTTGAGTCTGTCGCCATTGGTCGATGATTTATGACTTTCATCATTGACCAGGCTTGGCTACCCTCGCATTACGAATTCTCCTAAACAACGGGTTCCTAATTAAACCTTATTCGCAATAAAAAGTTTAGTCTCATACACAAGGTCTAAAATTGAAAGAATTTGTTGAATAGGATCGTCACCGCAAAAACGTAATGTTATTTACAAAAAAAGCGATAAAAAATCCTAACGTCTGACGATTGAATTTGCCATACGATATTTGCGATTACGGGAATGAATGTATAACAATCTTTCTTATTTCTTCTCTCTCACTTGCTCAGGCAACAATTTAGTTGCTGATTTCATACCAGTATTATGCATATACCAATATGTTCGACTTTGGATTTTTATACATGAATTGATATCACAGCCCAGTGAAGTCCGTGACCGATCATCGTCTTTCGAAGTTGATCAACGCTATGCTGACAAGACCGTCAGCCATCCGATCAATGATGAAGTTAGCCGATGAAAGAAACATCCGAAAAATGGGACTCGATCCAAAGGATGTCATATCGTTTGGCGGCGGTTGGGTCGGACATCATGCACCTGATCGTTTGCGAGAAATTTATGCAGAGATATGCCTGGATCGAGAAAAATTTCATTGTGCAAGTGGTTACCCGCCGATTCCTGGAATACCAGAATGCAGAAGAGCGTTGGCTCATATGGACGAATTCCTTTTTGGTGTTAAGGCAAGTGAGGCGAACATTCATGTTGGCGCGTCCTCAACCGAGCTTACTTATGACCTCTTGCGCATTCTCGCCGACCCCCATGATAACATCCTTTTATTCGACCCTACATATGTTAATTATCATGGTCAACTCGTTCTCGCTTTAACGAATTGGACAGAAAATCAATCTTGCAACAATGACGAATTCCATGTTCCCGATGCGAGAATCATACATCTAAGGGTCTTTGATCCGGTTTCGTGGGAATACCTCCCCGATGTTGATTATGCTATTGCTGAGCTCGAGAGGATTTTCAAAATCCATAAGCCAAAGGTCCTGATGCTTGCAAGCCCCGACAACCCAACTGGTCAGATCATTCCACACAAATTCATGAAGGCGGCGCTGGAAATATGTGAGAATAATGGATCGTACCTTGTGATTGATTACGCATACAAATGGCAGTATTTTGTCGAAACCCTTCCAGAATATTTCTCTTGGTCACCAGAGGAATATGAGAATTTAGTCCTCATTTATTCAGCATCAAAATGGTCGAGAGCTCTTGGTCGCCGTTTAGGCTGGATCTGCGCGCCTAGAAAGATCGTTGAAGCGATGGAAACAATGCTTGCTTATTCAATTCTTTGTGGCGATCATTTTCACCAGCTCGCCATGGCGATTTATCTCGAGGAATCGATTGCCGATAGAAGTCTTAAGGCATATGTAGACATGTGGAATGAGAAATACAAAAATGCTGCGAAGGTTACTGTGGAAACAATCGATGAATACTGCGGATGTAGGAGATTGGTTCCGCAAGGTGCTTTGTACACGGTCATGGATCTCGGTAACACGGCAGAACCGTTGGTCCACGAGATCTTAAAAAACACAGGCGTGCTTTTCATACCTGGGATTGGATTCGGCAAGTCGCTCATCAATGGAGTCCGTGTGTCCTATGGGCCGCTTGTCGAAAAACCAGAAAAGATAAAGGAAGGATTACGGCGCACGGGGGAATATCTCAGCAGCAGAAAAAAGAAATAACATCGTTTACAGACTTCTCTTCACAATTGTCGTGATTTCGCTTTTTGAGTCATGAACGATAACAGTATGTTCAGCCTGAGTGACGATTCCCCCTTTGATTTCATTCAGCATTGGATAACTTGAGATCAAACCATGCCTGTGAAGCGTCCTGAGCATCGCTGAGGCATTCTTATCGATTTCGTAACACCATCTCTCACAGAAGGGAAGAGTATTGAATCTCTCGCGAACTTGCTTAAAGAATTCAAAAGCTTTCTCGTCCTTAATCGGTCTTTCTGCGAGTACTCTGTAGATATTTCCAGGCTTGCCACTTTTCACCTCGCCTATTCCGTCTGTTGCAAACGGCTCGATGGCAAGCACCATATCATTGCGGATTTTTGCTTGTATACCATCATCGATATTCGGAATGCTAAGCCCAGCGTGCAAATTATACCGAGTCATGCTATGACCCGTGAGGTTGACAACAGGGCGGAATCCTGCGTCTTTGATCGTACGTTCAATCGCGCCACCAATCATACTAACAGAAACTCCATCACCGACAATATCTAGGGCAACACGCAGCGCTTCATCGGCAGCGCGAATTAGATGATCGCGCTTCCGCGTTTTGATTTCAACCGTTGCTGCTGTATCACCGATATATCCATCAACATGGGCTCCAACATCGATCTTAACGATATCTCCTTCTCTGAAACGTCTATCATCATTTAAGCTTGGCGTGTAGTGAGCGGCTACCTCGTTCACGCTGATGTTAGCAGGGAAAGCTGGCTTCGCACCTTTCTTAATGATATATTCTTCTACTTCGATCGCAACATCTATATAACGAACACCCTCGTCAATTAAATCAAGAGCTAATTGACGGGCTTCTCCGGCGATAGCACCAGCTTTTTTCAAGCACTGCAATGTATATTCATTCATCGAGTGCCGCCTCTATCGTCTCACGTGGAATTGCACCTTGCCGGATAATTTCTATGCCATTATCAGTGACCTGGACGATCGTCGACGGTTTTCCAACACGACACGGACCGCAATCGATACAATAATCGACTTCGTTCCCGATATCGGTAATTGCCATTTGAGCTGTCGTCGGGTCAGGATGTGAGTGAAGATTGGCACTGGTTGAAATGATCGGGCCACATTGCTCGATCAGACGGAGTGCCAGAGGGTGATCGGGGATACGAATTCCTATTTCTGGCAATGCAGATGTCAAAATGTCTGGAATGTTTCCTTTTTTCACCACAAGAATCGTTATCGGCCCTGGTGTGAATTTTAAAAAGAGTTTTCTTGACTTGTTGTCGAGCACCGCGAGCTCCTCTAGCATATTCACATCGCGCACTGCTATCGACAATGGCATATCAAATGGTCTTCTCTTTGCCATGTAAACTTTTTTGATGGCAGACTCGTCAAAGGGGTTCGCACCCAATCCATACAACGTTTCCGTTGGATAGATCACGAGCTTCCCTCGCTTCACGCCCTCCGCTATCTCTTTGATTTTCGAATCTGGTAAATCACATACCAGGCAATTCTTTTTTTTGCACGATATCAGTTGCATTCAGACCTCTCCCAAACATCTCAGCGCATTCAGAATCTGATGCTTTGCATCTCCCAATGAAAAAGGACCGTGACCAGGGTAAAGATTGACTGCATCAAGACTAAGGAGACGATGAAGAGATTTTACCAATTCATCGTAATTGCCAGAAGGAAGATCCCATCGACCAACGCTTCCGACAAAAACTGTATCTCCGCAGATCAGAGATCCCGTCATATCATCAAAAAGGACGATGCTTCCGGCGGTATGTCCAGGCGTGTGGTAAACCCTGAATTCATGATCACCGCTTGAAAACACATCACCTTCTCGAATTGATTTCACATCGATCGGTTCGGTCTTGATACCACCCAATTCCGAAAGAGTTGCCCACCCGTCACCTTCCCGCAACGGAGGAGCATCCAAATCATGAATATACACTTTCGCTCCCAATTCTTTCATCAGAAATCGCGCGCCACCGATGTGATCATAATGTCGATGTGTTAAGACAATTCGACCAACTTTCTCAAGAGAAATGACTCGTGAAATTTGATCGATAACTTGTCTTATATGAATACCTGTGCCGGTGTCAACTATAAATGGATCATTGCCTGTAACCACATAAATATTTGAATCCAGTCCTACTCCTGGCAGGCAATGAACGCTCATTTCAAGATTCTGAAGCTTGATGCAATATTTAATTTCTTTCATATACTCGCTGTTGCTCGAATTCTAGGAAAAATGATGACCATCGATTTTCTTAGGTGCTTTTGATCACCGCATAAAAAACACGGTATAAACGATGCAAATATATATTCCACTTAATTTGAGGATTGGTGGAAGAGTGAAACTTCTTGAGCATCAAGCCAAGGCATTATTGCGATCATACGGTATTCCAGTTCCAAAAGGGTATGTCATAAGAGATGCTGAGGAACTCATGGAAACGCCTATGCCTGCCGTTGTAAAGGCACAGGTACCAGTCGGCGGCCGAGGAAAAGCTGGTGCGATTAAGAAGGTCACGAACCGTGATGATGCAAAAAAAGCCATTCGCCAGGTTTTAGAAACGAACGTTAATGGATATTTTCCAAAAGAAATCCTCGTCGAGGAATGCCTCAACATCGCAAAGGAAGTTTATATTGGCATTACGATTGACAGAAGTGTTGGCTTACCTACTATGTTAGTGAGTCCCGATGGAGGCGTCGATATCGAAGAGGTGCCAGAGGAAAGGATTGTTAAATTAATTATCCATCCATTCATTGGCGTTCAGGAGTATCATGTTAGGGAAATACTCTCATTCATTAAAATGCCGCGGGAGATCAGCGATCTAACTGGTAAGATCATTAAAAACCTGTGGAACATTTTCTGGTCTCTCGATTGCGAATTGCTTGAAATCAATCCGCTCGTTCTAACTAACAATGACGATATTGTGGCAGTCGATGCAAAAATGACAATTAATGATGACGCACTATATCGACATCGAGAGTTTTCAGAACTCGAAGAGGAATTGACGCCTCTTGAAAAGGAGGCGCGTAAGAATTCCTTGGTTCTCGTCCAGCTTGATGGCAATATCGCTGTTATTGCAAACGGCGCCGGTTTGACGATGGCTACGCTTGACAACCTCAGCTTCTTCGGAGGCAAAGGGGGGATCTTCCTCGATCTCGGAGGGACAGACGATCCAAAGAAAGTTGAATGTGCTTTCGAACTTGCATTGCAATCAAGACCGAGAGTTGTTTTGATAAATATCTTCGGCGGAATGACGCGTTGCGACAGTGTCGCTTCTGGAATAATATCGGTAAAGAATAGACTGGGACTGAATATTCCCATTGTTATTAGATTAAAAGGTACCAACGAAAGACTCGCACAGGAAATGCTCAAGAGAGAGGGGATTTTCGTACTAGAAGACCTGGATGAAGCATGCAAGATCGCAAGCAAGCTCGGAGGTTACTGATTCATGTCGATCATCATTTCCGAAGACACAAAAGTCATTGTGCAAGGAATTACTGGTCATCAAGGTCGACAGCAAACTTTGGCTATGAAGGAGTTTGGTACGAAAATCGTTGGCGGTGTTACCCCTGGCCGAGAAGGAGAGGAGGTGTACGGTACCCCAGTGTTCAACACGGTAAGAGACGCCGTGTTAAAGACTGGTGCCAACTCATCGATCGTATTCGTACCTGCTCCTTATGCACGTGATGCTGTATTGGAGGCCATTGACGCTGGGATCAAAACAATCGTAGTTATCACCGAACATATACCAGTTCGCGACACGATCGAGTTCATCGAATATGCAAAACTCAAGGGTGCGAGGATTATTGGACCGAATTGCCCAGGAATCGCTTCACCAGGCATAGCAAAAATTGGCATCATGTCCAACTCAATTTTTCTAAAGGGAAATATTGGTGTTGTTTCAAGAAGCGGGACATTGACATACGAAATTGTTAATGCCCTCAGCCAGTCAGGAATCGGGCAATCGACTTGCATCGGCATTGGTGGCGACCCTGTTGTTGGTACGGGCTTCATCGATGTTCTTGATCTTTTTGAAAGGGATAATGATACGAAGGCAATTGTCCTCATTGGAGAAATAGGCGGGATTGCGGAAGAGGATGCGGCGAAATTCATTGATCAACATGTAAGCAAGCCCGTCTTTGCTTACATTGCTGGGAGAACAGCTCCACA
>JANHAK010000030.1 GCA_024464195.1 Methanomassiliicoccales archaeon
CTCCTGAGCTCCGAGACCAACAGATGTGCCATGGATATCGACATCAATGTTCGATGGGATATGGCCTCTGGACTTCCTCAGGAAATAAATGTTAGTGTTGAACGTCCTTAGAACTGAATCATCGCACCGATTAATGATTTTCCGATTGTGAAGCAGATAGCAATCCGCATTCATTGAAAAGACATCGCTATCCTGAAGAATCATCGGCTCTCCAGGCACATTGGCTGAAGTCATCACGAGCGCGTTTTCATTGAGATGATGAAATAGGATATAATGCATTCCGCTGTATGGCAAAAAAGCACCGATATTCCCAAGACCAGGTGCGATCACTTCATTGATTTCTTCTTCCTTTTTCTTGACGAGAACGATTGGTCTGTTTTGTGACGTCAATAGTCTTTCCTCGAAAGGTGTTGGTTCTGCTAATTCTCTGACTGCATCGAGATCTCTGAACATAACAGCAAAAGGTTTTTCTCTTCTCTTATACCACTCGCGCAATCTCGGAAGGGTCTCAAGGGTGCAGCAGATATGCATACCGCCCCAGCTTTTCGCGATGCCGATGGCCCCATGATGCAGCATCTCCGCGAATTTTCTAATTGGGTCCTCATCTGTCCTATGACCGCGCGAATCGACAAGATAATATCGTGGCCCACATCTTGGACAGCTGATTGTCTGGTGGTGGAATCTCCTATCTATTGGATTCTCGTATTCTTTTCTACACTCCTCGCACATTGGAAATTCATCCATTGAGGTATGAATCCGGTCATAGGGCACGTTATTGATTAAACTGAATCGAGCACCACAAACCGTACAATTGGTAAATGGATAGAGGTATCGCCTGTTTCCCTCGTCGAAAATTTCGGCTCTACAATCTTCACATATTGCTGTGTCTGTTGGTATAGAAACGCCGCGCTCCCCCTCACTACTTGATACAATCTTAAAACCTGAGAATGTGTAACCCACTTTGGCATCATCGTTGATGATTTCGATTGAATCTATACGAGCGATTGGTGGAAGGTGTTTCTTTAATTCCCCCAGGAGAATTTCTCCATCTCTGTCAACTTCAATTATTACATTGGAACCGTTGTTCTGGACAAACCCATTGAGTCCCAATGCATTGGCTATTCGATATACAGTAGGTCTAAATCCAACACCTTGGACGATTCCTCGTATAATAATGCGCATTCAACTCAGAATAACGGGCAGGAACCAAATATTATATGCAATTATCGTCACAATTTTTCATATCTTATTGCAACTTCCGTTTTTATAGAAAATTGAAGAAGTATTTGGCACTAAAAAAGCGACGGAGCAATATCTTGTTGAAATCAAATGGTAATTATTAAGATTGTGAAATATTTATTGGCTCGACAAATCTTAACGACTAGAAAAAATTGATTCGACAAATCAGAGTAACCAAGTGTTTGATCTAGCCGAAGATTTTGATTCAAGATTCTTACCAATTTGTCTTTGTCTTCAAAATCAATTCTTCATCGAATAAAAACAAATTTTGCATATGTAATCTTCCGGAAAATTTTACAAAATATATAAAGAAAGGATTTCGATATCGTCAGCTGGTCGAGAATATGAGTTGTGTACCCGAGGATCTGAAATACACGAAAGAGCACCAGTGGGTAAAAGTTGATGGCGATTTAGCTACAATAGGTATAACTGATCATGCACAGAGCCAACTAGGAGATGTTGTTTACGTGGAACTACCAAAAGTAGGTCTCGTGATTCGCAAGGGCGATGTAATTGCAACAATTGAGAGTATCAAAGCTATAACCGAAGTTTACAGTCCCCTCACAGGAGAAGTAGTTAGTTCTAACAAGGATCTTGAGGAATTTCCAAAGCCGATCAATGATTCACCGTATCAGGGAGGATGGTTAGCGGTGATTAGGATAGACAACCCTACAGAGTTGTCCGATCTTCTTGACGCAGATGAATATTGCAGACTAATTGGCGATTAGTTTTGCGGCTCAAATCATGTTCAATTAACATCTCCTGCAGCAGTGTGGGTAGCAAGCTAATTTGGTGATCACCTCTTTTTTGCATTCTTACCAGTTAATCGGCTTTTGCCAAAAGATTGAAAGAGCGGGAAGCAGAAATCTATAAATTCTGGCTGGTAGACTCTTATCATTGGATAATATGAGTTTGGATGAAGACAAGATAAGTAGAGGTGCTCTCGAAACGATGAGCATGCTTCCCCCATCGCCTATCGCCTTAGTTGTCGTTGGCGAAACGGTTCCAGATATCATAACGGTCGGCATGGTAAATTTGTTCTCCCAGAGACCACCCATCATTGGAATTGGAGTTACGACAGCGCGATACAGCTATAAGCTTCTTGAAGAGAACGACGACTTTTCCGTCAATTTTCCGACGCCAGAGATCCTTAGCAAAGTCATCTGTTGCGGCTCAGTTTCAGGAAGCAGAGTAAACAAATTCGAGAAATGCGGTCTAACAAAAGTACCAAGCTCAAGAATCAAGTCACCAAAGATCAAAGAATGCATACTCAACGTGGAATGCAAGAAAATCGATTCGCTGGAAAAAGGCGATCACGTTTGGTTCTTCGGAGAAATAGTACATGGCGATGCACCAGCTTCATATGATCAGAAACTCGCATTGCTTCACAGGGATGGTTTATTCTGGACCATTGGCCAGAAACTTGAGAATCCCTAATCGGTGGAAAGCTTCCCTGATCTAGTGATCACCGGAATTCAATGAACCCACTCCTTATCGAATTACCATCAGGCACCCGCTTGCTCTAAAACACGTGCGCAGTCACATTTCTCCCTCTTCTCGGGAATTCTAGGAAGCACTCCATTGATGAGATTCCGAACCTTATCGATATTCTCTTTCATAGTTTTCAGGACGGTATTCGTATCGACAGGTCTATCGGCCCACACGTCGTAATCTGTAATCATTGCCAGACTGACATAACACATCTCCATCTCTCTAGCAAGCTGGCACTCCGGAACTAAGGTCATCCCAATTACATCAGCAAAATTGCGAAACATCCTGCTCTCAGCGCGCGTGGAAAAGCGAGGCCCTTCTATACAGATGTAAGTGCCCGCAGGTTTGAACGGAATCTTCAGCTCTTGTGCCAAATTTGAACATAGGTGCCTTAATTCTGGGCAAAATGGATCGGCGCAACTTATATGAATTGTCTTTGCGCCATCATAAAATGTGTAATCCCTCTTTTTTGTAAAATCGATGAACTGGTCGACGATCACGATCTCTCCTGGTTTGTAATCTTCTCTGAGCGAGCCGACTGCGCACGGTGATATGATCCTTTCGACGCCAAGTTGCCTCAGAGCCCAGATGTTCGCTCGGTAATTAACTTTATGAGGGGGGTAAACGTGGCTCTTTCCATGTCTTGAAATGAAAGCAACTTTCACCCCTGATAAGTTACCGATTTGGATTTCATCTGATGGGGGGCCGTATGGGGTGCTAATTTTCACGCTATCAATTATTTCAAAAAGACCTTCTTCATAAACACCAGTTCCTCCTATGATCCCAATTTTTACCTTGTCCATGAAGATCACCGATGATGATTAATGGCATGAGATTCTACCTGATTAAGATTATTATTATTCATCGCAAAAATTCTATTGATTTTCTATTTTCAAACAAACCAGAAATCTCAAAAAGCAAAAAATGCGGATTAAAATCTTGAGAATACATGTGTTGCTAGATTTTGAAAAAAATTATCTGTCGATTTTAGATCGGCTTTCGCAATATTTAGGCTAAATTTTAATTATTTTTTTTAAAATTTTGTCTATATTAAGAAAGCTTATTTTAGGCGGAAGGACAATCTTTTTTCTGGAGGTACCTAAATGCAGGAGAAAATTGAGCTCAACGCTGCTGATGCAATTAAGGCATTTCCAGCATTTCCTGTTGCCCTTGTGGCAGTTGGAGATGGAGTACGAAATATAATCACCGTTGGGATAGTGCACGCGATGTCCCTCAAGCCCCCTATAGTGGGAATAGGCGTCGTCCCAAGCAGATACAGTCACAAGCTGCTGCAAAAATACGAAGATTTCTCTGTCAATATCCCCGGTAAAGACCTCGTCAAAGAAGTGATGTACTGTGGCACGAAGTCAGGGAAGGACGTTGACAAATTCAAGGAAACAGGACTCACCCCAATTAAAGGTAAGAAAATATCATCACCGTGCATTGGTGAATGTCTGGTCGTCATGGAGTGCAAGAAATCGGGATCCTTCGACATCGGAGATAGGACTTGGTTCTTCGGTGAGATTGTACACGCTGAAGCCTCGAAAGATTACACCCGTGAGAAAGGACTCCTATACTGGGGCGGGGAGTTCAGGTTGCCAGGTGATGTCGTCTGGAGGAGGTAGTCTGAATCTTCCTCCTTTTGACCTGGAGAACTGGTTGATCAGATGCAAGAGCGCAAGGATTAATCTTGACCATAGCGGCGCCCCGTCTCCTTATGCTGACGGTTTCAACCCAAACGTTGATCAGTACGATACTGATGATTATGAACTTGAAGAAAGGTTGATCGAACTCATCGCCTCGACCTATCGCATTGAGAAAGAAAATGTCGCACTATGCTTCGGCGCACAGAATGCCAATTACATTGCATTCCGGGCAACTTTAAAATCGAGGGATCTTGTTGCAATTGAATCTCCCACGTACATGCCGATTAAGGTACTTGCCACTTCCATTTGCAAGGTTTTCGATCTAGATAGAGATCCTTCTCATGATTTTCATTTTTCCGAGAAAGGAATTGAAGAATGTATAAGAAGAGGGGCGAAAGCTGTCGTTCTTACAAATCTCCATAACCCAAGCGCCTCCTCGCTTTCAAATGAAACCCTTATGAACATTCTTGAGATCACTTCGAGAAAGAAAATCGTTGTCATTTGCGATGAGATATACCGAGAGATGCACTATGGCAACCCGCCAGATCCTGTCGCAACTCTTAGCAATAACGCAATTTCTGTTTCTGGTCTCACAAAACTTTACGGACTCGGTGATTTGAGGGTTGGATGGGCGATCGCACCTCCTGAGATCGCGTCACGAATCAATCTTCTGAGGTTATACATCGCCTATCGTCTTCCCGCGCGATCTGTCGCAGTCGCCATCGAAGCGATCAAGCGCAGAAATTGGTTTAGAGAAAGGATGTTACACATCGCAATGAGGAATCTTGTGGTCTTAAAAGAATGGCTTGAAAAGGAAAGCAGAGTTTCATGTAAGCTTCCTCAGGGAGGACTGATGACTCTCTTGAAATTACCAGCAGAGGTCGATGACATGAAGTTTAGCGAATATCTCCTCGATCGGTTCTCTACGGCGGTGTGTCCTGGTCGTTACTTCGGCATAAAGAATCACATCAGGGTAACCTTCAGCTGTACAACCGCGGACTTCAAATCTGGACTTGAAAATATATCGATGGCGCTTGACAATTTTTGCGTTTGATTACTCTGTTGGTACTTCCGCCCTCTTATATGAGCCAAGTACTTTGAGGAACGAAGCTCGTCTCATCAACTCAGTGAGAGCAGACTTGACGTTTGGATCGTCGAAATGACCCTCGATGTCTGCATAGAAAACATATTCCCACGGTTTGTCTCGCCTAGGCCTCGATTCCAGCTTGAGCATATTCACATTCCTGTCGGCGAATGCACCAAGGCAGTAATGGAGAGCACCAGGCACATTCTTGGTCGCAAAGACGAGCGAGGTCTTGTCACCAGAGGGATTCAGCATCGCAGTCTTCTCGATGACAAAGAACCGCGTGTAATTGTTGTGGCTATTCTGAATTCCCTCCTTGAGAATTTTCATATCGTATTCTTTGGCCGCCCTCGCGCTTGCGATTGCTGCCTCCTCTTTCATCCCCCGTTTTTTTATCAGTTCCACACTCCCAGCCGTGTCGTAGGCTGGAATCTTTTCCCAGTGAGGATACCTTGAAAGAAAACTCCTGCACTGTCCGAGTGCCTGAGGATGACTATAGACTCTTCTCACATCCTCAATTTCCGCGTCAGGATGCCCGATGAGACAGTGGCGGATGAGTAAAATGATCTCACCGACAACAGTCAAATCGTTCTCGAGGAGGAGATCGTTGACCTTCGTAACGCTCCCCTCGATCGAGTTTTCAACTGGAACGACACCATGACTGGCTTCCCCGCGGTTAATCGCATCGAAAACGTCCTCGAACTCGGGACAGGGCAGCGTCTTTGTCCCCTCGCCAAAGAACTTATACACGGCATCTTCACTATAAGCGCCCCGAATTCCCTGGAATGCCACTTTTCGTCTCAATTCCTTGCTATTCATGTTTGCCTCCAAAGAACTCATCGTGAACAGCTCTTATTGTTTTTTGAAGATCCTTTGCATCAACTGTGAAGTGATATGCAACCATTGAGGCTCCAGCTGAAATCATTCCAACGCTGACCCCCTCTTTTGACACGGCGGTGAAGACCCTAGCTGCGATCCCCTTTCTGTAGCCAAGTCCCTCACCGACGACACAAAGGAGGGCGATATCGTCGATCGACTCGATTCTATCGACAATTCCCGTTTCAAGTTCCTCAAGCGCTTTTTCGGCACGCTCAAGCGATTTTTTGTCGACAAGCATCGCGATGCATGTCTGCGAGGTTGCGATTGAATAGATGTTAATACCAGCATCACTCAATTTCTGCGAAATACTTGAAAGGATTCCAAACTTATGCGCAGCGCCAGCGCCATACACCTTGATGACTGCCATATCTTTCATGTATGAAATGCTCTTGATAGTACCTGCTCTCTCAACACCACTCGGCCTAATAGTTGTTCCTTCCTTTTCTGGCTTGAAGACGTTCTTGACCTTAATGGTGATGTTTTTTTCTCGCGCTGGCTCGACAGTTCTCGGGTGTAACACTTTCGCGCCAAAATACGATAATTCGGCAGCCTCATCGTATGAAAGATTTTCGATGGTCACCGCCTCAGGGACGAATTTTGGATCAACGCTCATAAATCCATCAACATCCTTCCAGATTTCAAGTACCTGCGCACCAATTGCATTCGCAATGACACTGGCACTGTAATCACTACCATTTCTTCCAAAAACTGCGACGTGGCCTTCCTTCGTCCTTCCAAAGAAGCCTGTAATCACAGGTACCTCTTGCCTGCTTAGCATTGCGATGAGTTTTGGTGCGATATTCCGTCTTGTCTCTTGGAGATCAGCGACTGCATTGCCATATGGACCAACGGCAACGATGCCGAGATCATCAGCATCAATCGGAGTTGCGTTCAATCCCATATCCTGCAACATCGCAGCGACAAGAATGACTGAAAGTCTCTCACCGAAGCTTTGCACAAGATCTAATGATCGAGGTGTTAACTCTTCGAGGTATGAGATACCATAGAGAACTTTTTCGAGTTTTGCAAGTCTCTCAAGTAGAAGATCGATCGCACGCTGCTTTACATCAAGTGCGTTAACAACACCGCCAAGGATCGCCATGTGTCTTTCTTTCAATTGACTGACAAAAGTCTCCACCTCTTCGTCCTTTCTCGTTTTAGAAACGAAGGAGACAATTGAATCGGTCACACCCTGAACAGCACTGACAACGATGACCTTTGGCTCTTGATCTGAGGCGATGATTTCCCCGACTCCAAGCATCGAATTGGCATCTGTCAACGAGCTACCGCCAAATTTCATGACTTTCATCGTCCCCTCACCCTCCTGATAATTTCCATCGGATTATCTCTCACCGCTCTTTCCGCTTCTGTTTTCGTCAGGCCTGCACCCATCGCAATCACGATTGCCTCTTCTTCGCTGAGCAAGTCTTTTGCGTAATGTGCATCTGTATTGACGACCATCTTTGTACCAATTTCGCTAGCAATTTTTGCAACATGGCCGTTTGTCGCTGAATGTGCACTTCTCGAAGTGATCTCAAGTGCGACCCCGTTTTCTTTTGCGACCTGTGCTTCTTCAAGTGTGATAAAACCAGGGTGAGCAAGCACATCGACCTCAGGATTGCTCACGGCAACTCTGTTTGTTCCTGGCTCAACAGGTTCACTGATTGTTTCGCCATGAACGACGATTAATTGTGCACCAAGTCTTCTCGCTTCTGTAATTGCAACATCGATTTTTGAAGCCGGTACATGCGTTAGTTCGACGCCGAGTATGACTTCAATATCCCATTCCGAAGCGAGATGACAGTCTCTTCGTGTCTCGTTAATCACTCTCTCCATCGTTGAAAGTGAAACATGATCGGTCAGAGCGATCGCTCGATGTCCCTTTGCAACTGCTCGTCTTGCGAGTTCAATTGGAAGAAGTTCACCATCGCTCAGCAGCGTATGCGTATGAAGATCGATCCTCATTTTCTTCGCTCCGAAAGAACTCTATAAACTTCTGTGATCGGAAGGTTCATTTTCTCAAGTAAAACCATGAAATGGTAAATGAGATCTGCGGTCTCCCACGCTTCTTGTTTGGGGTCTCCACTTTTTGCAGCAAGAATCAGTTCTGTTGCTTCTTCAACGATTTTCTTCAGCAACTTATCCTCATCCTTGAGTAATTTGGATGTATAACTCTCTTCTTTTGGGTTTATCTTCCTATCTCGAATCACCCTGCGGAGTTCTGGTATAATTGCAGCGGTACTCCTCGTATCGCCATAAATGACCTCTTTAAAGCATGAAGGTCTGTTAAGATGACACGCATTGCCCGTCTGGTGAACCCTTACGAGGAGAGTGTCCAGATCACAATCAGTCTGTATCGAAACGATATCCTGCACGTTGCCCGAAGTCTCACCTTTCATCCAGAGTTTTTTCCTCGACCTGCTGTAAAAGTGTGTTCTTCCCGTCTCAATCATCTTTTGGCAAGCTTCCTCGTTTGCATAGGCCATCATTAAGACTTCGTTAGTCTCCGCATCTTGAACGATAACGGGAATGAGACCATTTTCATCGAATTTGAGTTTCGAAATCATCTAACGAGGATCCCCCTTTCTCGCAAATACTCTTTGACATCCTGAACTGTGTAGATGCCGTAGTGGAAGATCGAGGCTGCAAGTGCTGCATCTGCATCGGTTTGAGAAAAGACTTCATAGATGTGATCAAGCGTACCGCATCCTCCCGAAGCGATTACTGGGATACTAACCGCTTTACTTACAGCTGCCGTTAATTCGATATCATAACCATTCTGTGTACCATCTGCATCCATACTCGTCAACAAAATCTCGCCTGCTCCGAGCTCTTCCGCCTTAATCGCCCAGTCAATTGCATCCAGAGATGTCCGACGTCTTCCTCCGTGCGTATAGACGAGCCATGAATCTTTTTCCCTTTTTGCGTCGATCGCGACAACAACGCACTGTCTTCCGAAATCTTCCGCGCATAATGTAATCGTTTCAGGGTTTTCTACGGCAACAGTATTGATCGAGACTTTGTCTGCGCCCGCAAGCAACGCATCCCGCATGTCATCACGGCTTCGGATTCCACCGCCGACCGTTAAGGGAACGAAAACTTTTTCCGCCGTCTTTCTGACAACATCGAGAAGCGTTTTTCTTCCTTTCACGCTTGCGGAAATATCGAGGAAGACGATTTCGTCTGCTCCCTGCCTCTCGTACTCTGCGGCCATATCAGGCGGATACCCAACGCCCCGGAGATTCTGAAATTTGACACCCTTGACAACACCCTCTTCGGTCACATCAAGGCATGGAATAATTCTCTTCGCTAGCAGACTCACTCCCTCCTGATTCGAGGCGTCTCCTTCGTGCTCAGTACGTCTTTTCTCTGTAATGCCGCATTCTTGAGCGC